>NZ_JBOCEF010000004.1:0-159831 GCF_050586345.1 Rhodovulum sp. DZ06 | reverse complement strand
CGCGGGGTGGAGCAGCCCGGTAGCTCGTCAGGCTCATAACCTGAAGGTCGCAGGTTCAAATCCTGCCCCCGCAACCAGTTCTATCGAACGCCCCAGCGCAGCCGCGCTGGGGCGTTCGTCGTTTGCGCATCTTGGACCGCAGCGCGCCCCCGCCCAGGCAAGGCGGCCCGCCATCGCGACAAGCGTCAACGGCGCGGTATTTCCAAACCGGCCGATCCCGCCGGTGTTGACTTGCCCCCGTCCGCTCACGATACAACGTCCTGAACGCCGTATTAAAAGTTGGACCGCGCCCTCTCCATGCTGCAGACCTCACCGCTTCGCGCGCGCCGGGCCGCCTCGGCCCTGCTGTGCGCCACGCTCCTCGCCGCCCCCCTCGCGGGCTGCAAGGACCCCGAATGGGCCAACAAGGCCGCGATGCAGATCGGCGCCCCCCGCGCCAACGCCGTCGAGATGCGCGAGCTGCAGACCGCGACCTTCCACGGCGTCGACGAACGCGCGCTGCTGATCGAAACCACCCAGGCGCTGCAGGATCTCGGCTTCACCATCGAGGAAAGCACCGCGAAATACGGCGTCCTCGCCGGGTCCAAGGATCGCGACGCGGTCGAGACCGGCGAAGTCGCGGGCCAGATCGCGCTGACCGTCGGCCTCGCGCTGCTCGGCGTCCGCTACAACCCCACCTGGGATACCGACCAGGTGATCCGCGCCACCGTGACGACCGCCCCCTATGAAGGCGACTCGACCCGGATGCGCGTGTCCTTCGAGCGGATCGTGACGCGCAACGACGGAAACTCGCGCGCCGAGGAGCTCAACGCGCCCGAATTCACCAGCGGCTTTTTCGACAAGGTCCGCAGCGGCCTGCACCGGAGCGAGTGATGACCCGGATCCATTTCCCCGTTCCCGCGCTCGCCGTCATCGCCCTGGCCGCCGCGGTCAGCGCCTGCGCCCCGGCGCCGGGCAGCTACGTGCCCAGCCAGAAGAGCGCGGTCGAGCTGCGCACCATCCAGACCCGCGTCCTGCCGGTGAACGCCGACGCCGCCATGCGCGGCGTCATCGCCACCATGCACGACCTCGGCTACCGCATCACGAAGGTCTCGCCCGACGCGATGTCGGTCAGCGGCACGCGCCAGTCCGCGCTGCGCCTCGCCGCCGTGGTGCAGCCGCGCGGCGAGAACAGCAGCGCCGTGCGCGCCAACGCCTCGATCGTCTCGCCCCGGCTCGAGGCGCAGGTCGACAGCGCCGAATTCTACGCGCAGAATTTCTTCCGCCCGCTCGAGGCCATGATCGGCCGCCAGGTCGCCGAGGAAAGCCTCGAGGCCGCACCGGTCGAAGCCATGCGCCCGGTCGCGGAACTGAACACCGAGAAGGCGCGCAAGGCCGCCGCCGAGAAGACGGAGTGATCCCCGCCATGACCCGCAGCATCCTGACCCTCGGCCTTCTGTCGGCGCTGGCGCTCGGCGCCTGCGCGCCCGCCGGCCAGCACGCCGCCGAGGTGACCCCGCAGGAAGAAAAGCTCACCGTCGGCACCGTGCAGCGCGAGATCCGCGAGGGCATGACCGGCGGCGAGGTGGCCGCCGTGCTCGGCGCGCCCAACGTCGTCTCCTCGATCCCCGGCGGGGGCGAGACCTGGATCTATGACCGGATCTCCACCCAGCGCGCCTATTCGCAGTCCGCGGGCGGGGTGAACGTGCTGTTCCTCGGCGCGGGCCAGGCCGCCGGCGCCGCCTCGGTCAGCCAGCGCACCCTCACGGTCATCATCAAGTACGACGCGCAGGGCCGGGTCAGCGACTTCAGCTACCGCCAGTCGTCGTTCTGATGCGCGGCCGCCGGATGTTCCTGCTGGGCGCGGCCGCGGCCGCGCTCGGCGCCTGCCGGGCGGCGACGCCCGAACAGCAGGTCGCGGCGCTCAGCCCCTCGGCCGGGGCCGTCGACATGCGCCGCCTCCAGACCCGGCGCTTCGACACCGCCGACCAGGCCCTGATGATGCAGTCGGCCGTCGGCGCGCTGCAGGATCTCGGCTTCACGATCCAGGAAACCGACATGGCGACCGGCGTGCTGGTCGCGAACAAGGCGCGGGGCGGCGAGCTGCGCGCGCAGGTCACCGTGCGCCGCCTGCCCGACGACATGGGCACGGCGATGCGCGCGACCTTCCAGAAGGTGCTGCACCGGCCCGGCGCGATGCTGCCGGTGGGGCGGACGCTGGACGACCCGGCGCTGTACCAGGGTTTTTTCGAGCGGGTCTCGCAATCCGCCTACCTGACCGCCAACGACATCTGATCCATCGACCGAAGGGGAGGAACCCGCGTGATCCGCACGTCCGCTCTCGTCATCCTCGCGGCGCTGGCCGCCGGCTGCCAGGCCGACAGCACCCGGCAGGTGCTGCAGACCGCCAACACCCAGGCGGCGCAGCGCGCCATCTCCACCCGGTATTTCGAGACGGAGGACCGCGCGGCCGTGTTCTCGGCCGTGCTCGCCGCGCTGCAGGACCTGGAATTCGTGATCGACAGCGCCGATTCCGACCTCGGCTCGGTCTCGGCCACCCGGTTCGGCGGGGGCGTGACGCGCTTCACCGTGACCGTGCGGCGGGGCAAGTCGGGGACCACCATCGTGCGCGCCTCGGGGCAGGCCAACCAGTCGGAAATCTCGACCCCCGAGGCGTTCCAGAGGTTCTTCGACGCGCTCGGCCAGTCGCTGTTCCTGCAGCCCCACCAGGTCTGAACCGTCCCGCACGCGGGGGGCATGCCAAAAGGGCGGCGCCGGGGAACCGGCGCCGCCCTTTTCATGTCCGCCCCCCCGGGATGTCCGCCCCCTCCCCCCCCGGGGAACGCGGAGAACGCAAGGAACGGCAAGGGCCGCGCCGGTGTCCCGGCGCGGCCCCTTCCGTCGTCCTGGCGTCGCCGCCTGCGCGGCGGGCCGATCAGTAATGCGCCGAGCGCGCCGTGCCCGGGATCTCCTTCGGCGGGGCGAACTTGGTCAGGTCGATCCCCTCGACCGCCTTCTTGTACTCCTCCGCCGACGGGGTGCGCCCGAGGATGGCCGACAGCACGACCACCGGGGTCGAGGCGAGCAGCGACTCGCCCTTCTTCTCGGCGCTGTCTTCCACCACGCGGCCCTGGAACAGGCGGGTCGAGGTGGCGAGCACGGTGTCGCCCTTCTCCGCCTTCTCCTGGTTGCCCATGCACAGGTTGCAGCCCGGACGCTCGAGATAGAGGATGTTCTCGTACTCGGTCCGCGCCTTCGCCTTCGGGAACATGTCGTCGAACTCGAAGCCCGAGTACTTCTGGAGGATCTCCCAGTCGCCCTCGGCCTTCAGCTCATCGATGATGTTGTAGGTCGGCGCCGCGACCACGAGCGGGGCCTTGAACTTCACCTCGCCCTCGGACTTCTCGATGTTCTTGAGCATCTGGGCGACGATCTTCATGTCGCCCTTGTGCACCATGCACGAGCCGACGAAGCCGAGGTCCACCTTCTTCTCGCCGCCGTAATAGGACACGGGGCGGATGGTGTCGTGGGTGTAGCGGCGCGACGGGTCGGCGTTGTTGACGTCCGGGTCGGCGATCATCGGCTCGACGATCTCGTCGAGATCCACCACCACCTCGGCGAAGTACTTGGCGTTGGCGTCCGGGGTCAGGGCGGGCTTGTCGCCCGACTTGATCTCGGCGATGCGCTTGTCGGCCTTGGCGATCAGGCCCGCCAGGGTCCCGGCCGCGTTGTCCATGCCCTTGTCGATCATCACCTGGATGCGCGACTTCGCCAGCTCCAGCGACCCGATCAGGGTTTCATCGTTGGAGATGCAGATGGAGGCCTTGGCCTTCATCTCGGCGGTCCAGTCGGTGAAGGTGAAGGCCTGGTCGGCGAGCAGGGTGCCGATATGCACCTCGATCACGCGGCCCTGGAAGACGTTGTCGCCATGCTGGCGGAGCATCTGCGCCTGGGTGGCGTGCACCACGTCGCGGAAGTCCATCCAGTCGGCCATCTTGCCCTTGAAGGTGACCTTCACGGACTCGGGGATCGGCATGGTCGCCTCGCCCGTCGCCAGCGCCAGCGCCACGGTGCCCGAGTCGGCGCCGAAGGCGACGCCCTTGGACATGCGGGTGTGGCTGTCGCCGCCGATGATGATGTCCCAGTCGTCCACGGTCAGGTCGTTGAGGACCTTGTGGATGACGTCGGTCATCGCGTGGTACTCGCCCTTCGGATCACGCGCGGTGATCAGGCCGAAATCGTTCATGAACTTCATCAGGCGCGGGATGTTCGCCTGCGCCTTCAGGTCCCACACCGAGGCGGTGTGGCAGCCCGACTGGTAAGCGCCGTCCACGGTCGGGGAGATGACGGTGGCCGCCATCGCCTCGAGCTCCTGCGCGGTCATCAGGCCGGTGGTGTCCTGCGACCCGACGATGTTGACCTTCACGCGCACGTCCGACCCGGCATGGAGGGTCTTGCCGGGGGTGGAGCCCACGGCGTTGCGGTTGAAGATCTTCTCCACCGCCGTCAGGCCCTGGCCTTCATGGCTGACCTCTTTCGAGGGCGCGTAGACCTGCGCCGGCTCGACGCCCAGCGTCTCGGCCGCGAACGTCTGCAGCTTCTTGCCGAACACGACGGCGTAGGAGCCGCCGGCCTTCATGAACTCGACCTTCGGCGCGGTGAAGGCCGAGGAGACGTCGGCGAGCACTTCGCCGCTCTCGTCCTTCAGCACCTTCGCCTTGGTGTCGATCACCAGCACCTTGCCGGTCTCGACCGAGTATTTCTGCTCCAGCACCGGGTTGCCGTCGGCGTCCATCACCGGCTTGCCGTCGGCGTCCAGCTTCTTGACCCAGTTCTTCAGGTCGAGGCCGATGCCGCCGGTCACCCCGACGGTGGTCAGGAAGATCGGCGAGATGCCGTTGGTGCCCGCGACGACCGGGGCGATATTGACGAAGGGCACGTAGGGCGACGCCTTCTTGCCGGTCCACAGCGCCACGTTGTTCACGCCGGACATGCGGGACGACCCGACGCCCATCGTGCCCTTCTCGGCGATCAGCATGACGCGCGCGTCGGGGTGCCTGGCCTTCAGCGCCTCGATCTCCTGCTGCGCTTCGGGGGAGATCATGCACTTGCCGTGCAGCTCGCGGTCCGAGCGCGAATGCGCCTGGTTGCCCGGGGACAGCAGGTCGGTGGAGATGTCGCCCTCGGCCGCGATGTAGGTCACGACCTTCACCTCGTCTTCCACGTCGGGAAGCTTGGTGAAGAACTCGGCCTTCGCGTAGCTCTCGAGGATGCCGGTCGCGACGGCGTTCCCGGCCTCGTGCGCCGCCTTCAGGCGGGCCATGTCGGCGTCATAGAGGAAGACCTGGGTCTTCAGCACCTCGCCCGCCTGCGCGGCGATCGCGGCGTCATCGCCGAGCGCCAGGTCCAGCAGGACCTCGACCGAGGGGCCGCCCTTCATGTGGGACAGCAGCTCGAACGCGAAGTCCGCCGAGATCTCGGGGACGGTGGCTTCGCCCAGGATGATCTTCTTCAGGAACGCCGCCTTCACGCCCGCGGCCGGGGTGGTGCCGGGCAGGGTGTTGTAGATGAAGAAGTCGAGGCTGTCCTTGCGGTGCGCGTTGTCCGCATCCTCGATCTGCGCGATCAGCTCGGCGACCAGCGCGCCGTCGTCGATCGGCTTGGGGTGCAGGCCTTCGCCTTTGCGCGTTTCGATTTCGGCCAGGTAATCGGTGTAGAGGCTCATGGCGTTTCCTGCGGTTTAGTGTTGGACCAAGCGTAGGATCAGGCTGGGCTGCGGCGCGTGAAGCGGCCTGCGGTCTCACGAAGTGTATGCGGATGTATACGAGGCCCCGATCCGAGGCAAGGGCCGCGCGGACGCCATAATGCCTCAGTTCCGCCCGAAAGCGGAGAGGGCGCGCGCGCACGCGGCGCCGAA
This sequence comes from Rhodovulum sp. DZ06, assembly GCF_050586345.1. Taxonomy (NCBI): domain Bacteria; kingdom Pseudomonadati; phylum Pseudomonadota; class Alphaproteobacteria; order Rhodobacterales; family Paracoccaceae; genus Rhodovulum; species Rhodovulum sp. DZ06. The sequence goes on along the minus strand of NZ_JBOCEF010000004.1, from coordinate 153,935 downwards.
GCGCAGGGGGGCGCGCAGAAGGGTGCGCGGGGGGGGAACGCAGGGGGGAACGCGAAACGGGGGGCGCAATGGCCCCCCGTTCCAGTCTTCGGCATGGCGGCGGGATCAGTCCGTCCGCTCCGCCTCCCGCTCCAGCGCGCGGTCGCGCTGCATCTCCAGCCACATCGCGTTGACCACGGCGAACATGGCGGCGAGGGGAAGGCCCAGGGCCCAGGCGAAATACCACATCTGTCTTTCCTTTCAGGCTCTGGTCCGGGTCAGTAGGCGTGGCCGCCGCCGGTCACGTCATCCTCGGTCACCTTGCCCCACAGCACCCGGTAGACCCAGGCGGTGTAAAGCAGGATGAGCGGCATGAAGATCACGGTCGCGCCCAGCATCACGAACAGCGTCAGGTGAGAGGAGGAGGCGTCCCACACCGTCAGCGACGCGTCGGGGTTCAGGGTCGAGGGCAGGATGAAGGGGAACATCGTCAGCCCGACCGAGGACACCGCCCCGGCGATGGCGAGCTTCGAGGCGAGCAGCGTCGACACCTCGCGCCCCGCCCGCAGGCCCAGCACCGCCAGCGCCTCGCCCGCGAAGGCGGCGGCGGGGGCGACGGCGATCCAGGGCCGCTCGGCATAGGCCGAGAGCCAGGATCCGCCGCGCACCACCTCGGACAGCAGCGGGTTGGACGGCCCGTCGGTGACCGGGGCCTCGGCGAAGGCGAAGCCCTCGATCCCCACCGCCAGCCACAGGCCCGCCAGCGCATAGCCCGCCATCATCGCGAGGCCCGCCGCGGTCCCGATCTTCCGGGCGCGGTCCTTCACCGGCCCCTCGGTCTTCACCGACAGCCAGGCCGCGCCATGCGCTGTCAGCATCGCCAGCGACACCGCCCCGCAGAGCAGCGAGAACGGGTCGAGCAGCATCACAAGCTTCTCCAGCGCCCCGCCGGGATAGCGCGCCATCAGCTCGGGCGTCAGGGTGAAGGGCGCGCCCTGCAGCACGTTGCCCACCGCCACGCCGAAGATCAGCGCCGGCACCGCGCCCCCGGCGAAGAGCGCCCAGTCCCAGGCCGTGCGCCACCGCGCGCCCTCGCGCTTGGAGCGGTACTTGAACGCGACGGGGCGCACGATCAGCGCCGCCAGGACGATGAACATCGCGAGGTAGAAGCCCGAGAAGCTCACCGCGTAGAGCGGCGGCCAGGCCGCGAAGATCGCCCCGCCGCCGAGGATGAACCAGACCTGGTTCCCCTCCCAGACCGGGCCGACCGTGTTGATGACGACGCGCCGTTCCACGTCCGTGCGGGCCACGAAGGGCAGCAGCGCGCCGACCCCCATGTCGAACCCGTCGGTCAGCGCGAAGCCGGCCAGCAGCACCCCCAGCAGAAGCCACCAGGCGATGCGCAGGGTCTCGTAGTCGATGAATTCATGCAGGATCATGGCTCTCACTCCGCCGGAACGTCGCGCGCGCCCGACAGGCGCCGCTCATGCGCCGCGGTCCAGGCGGCGGTCTCCTCCACGTCCAGGGTCGGGCCGCGGCGGATGTATTTCAGCATCAGGCTCATCTCGATCACGAACAGGACCGAGTAGAAGGCGGCGAAGGCGGCGATGGTCAGCAGCAGGTCGGTCGCCGAGAGGTGCGAGACGGACATCGCCGTCGGCAGCACCCCGTCCACCGTCCAGGGCTGGCGGCCGAATTCCGCGACGAACCAGCCGAGCTCGGCCGCGATCCAGGGCGCGGGGATGATGAGGACGGCGGCGCGCAGGGCCCATCGCGGGTAGGTCCCGCGCCGGAAGCTGGAGCGCCAGAAGAAATACGCCATCACCCCGATGAACATGAACCCGAGCGCGACCATCAGCCGGAACGCCCAGAACAGCGGCGCGACGCCCGGCACGGTGTCTTCCGCCGCCTGTGCGATGTCGGCTTCCGTCGCGTCGCGCGGATCCTCCATGTAGCGTTTCAGAAGGTAGGCGTAGCCGAGATCGCGGCCGTGGTTCTCGAAGCTCAGCCGCGCCTCTTCCGGGGCGTCCCCGCGCAATTCGCGGATGGTCATCAGCGCGTCATAGGCGATGATGCCCGAGCGGATGCGGGTCTCGGCCTGCGCCACCAGCTCCTTGATCCCCTGGATCTCGGTGTCGAGCGACCGGGTGCCGATCAGGCCCATCACGTAGGGCACGTGGACGGCGTAATGCGTCTCCCGCGCCTCCTGGTCGGGCAGGCCGAACAGGGTGAAATCGGCGGGGGCGGGGTGGGTCTCCCACATCCCCTCCATGGCGGCGAGCTTCATCTTCTGGGAATGGGTGGCGGCGTAGCCGCTCTCATCCCCCAGCACCACGACCGAGAGGGCGGAGGCGAGGCCGAAACTGGCCGCCACGGTGATGGACCGGCGCGCCAGCGCGATGTGCCGCCCCTTGAGCATGTACCAGGCCGAGACGCCGAGCACGAAGACGGACGCGGTGACGTATCCCGCCGAGACGGTGTGCACGAATTTCGCCTGCGCGACCTCGTTGAACATCACCTCGAAGAACGAGGTCATCTCCATCCGCATGGTCATCGGGTTGAATTCGGCCCCGACCGGGTTCTGCATCCAGCCGTTGGCGATCAGGATCCACAGGGCCGAGAAGTTCGACCCGATGGCGACCAGCCAGGCGACGGCCAGGTGGGCGACCTTCGACAGCTTGTCCCAGCCGAAGAAGAACAGCCCGACGAAGGTGGCCTCGAGGAAGAAGGCCATCAGCCCCTCGATCGCCAGCGGCGCGCCGAACACGTCGCCCACGTAGTGGCTGTAATAGCTCCAGTTCATGCCGAACTGGAATTCCATGGTGATGCCCGTGGCGACGCCCAGCACGAAGTTGATGCCGAACAGGCTGCCCCAGAATTTCGTCATCTGCCGCCAGATGGGGCGGTCGGTCATGACGTAGACGGTCTCCATGATCGCGACCAGGATCGACAGGCCCAGGGTCAGCGGCACGAAGAGGAAGTGGTACATGGCGGTCAGCGCGAATTGCAGGCGCGACAGCTCGACGACGTCGAGTTCCATGGTGGATCTCCTTGCGCGGGAAGCGGCGCATTGAAAAGGCGACTATGATGCTCGCCTTCCGCTTCTGGGCCGTTCAGGTAGGCCCGGCCTTGATCCATGTCACTGAATAAAAACGTTTCTTCCGGAAAAGATCGGGTTTTGGGAACCGCGGTGAAGGGCGGCGAGGATGGCCGACTCGGGCAGCATCGCGCGGATCCCCGACAGGACCTGGGCGGCTGTGTCGCGGTCGAGCCCCTCGGTCGGCTCATCAAGCAGAAGCACCTGCGTGCGGCGCAGCAGGGCGCGCGCAAGGCAAACCCTGCGCGCCTGTCCGCCCGACAGCCCGGCGCCCCCCTCGCCCAGCCGCAGGTCGAGCCCGCCGCGCGGCGCGACCTCCTCCCAAAGCGCGGCGGCTTCAAGGGCTTGGCGCATCTCGGAGTCGTCTTTTTCCCCGGCCAGGGCGAGGTTCTCGCGCAGCGTTCCGGCGACCAGCGCGCTGCGCTGGGGGACCATGCAAAGGCGCATTCGAAGCGCGTCTTCCGGCCAGGCGGAGAGGGGATGGCCGAGGATCTCGATCCGCGCGTCGCCCGCGTCCAGCGCGGCGATCTGCTGCAGAAGGGTCGTCTTGCCTGCCCCGCTCGGCCCGACCAGCGCCGCGGCGACGCCGGGCGGCAGGTCGAAGGACAGCCGCGGCGACACGACGCGCAGGGCCGGGGCGCCCGGAATCGGGGTCGGCGCCGGCGCCTCGGCGTCCGCCGCATGGCCGGTCTGCGCGCCGCGCCCGGGCGCCGCTGCGGCAAGCGACTCGTCCACCCGCGCGGCGGCGTCCTGCATCCGGGACAACTCCGCCGCGCCCCGGCGCAGCGGGTGCAGCGTCTCGGCCAGCGCCAGCGCCACGAACACGCCGATCGCGGCCTCGGCGGCGCTCGCCTCCCCCGCCGCCACCATCCAGCCCCCCGCCGCCAGCGCCAGCCCGGCGGCGAGCGACGCGGCCAGCGCCATCAGCGCCCCCGCGTCCCGGTCCTCGGCGTCCAGCCGGTCCGCGGCGCGGCGCGCGGCGGCGTCGCAGGCGGCCAGCGCCCCCTCGCGGTCCGCCAGCCGCCCGGCGGCGATCAGCGCGGCGCGGTCGCGGATCATGTCGATCACGCCACGGCGCAGGGCCTGGAGCCCGCCTTCCTCCGCCCGCGCCGCCGCCCGGCTGCGGGCCGTCAGGCGCAGCAGCGCCGCCAGCGCCAGCGGCGCATAGCCCGCCAGCACCGCCGCCGCGACGGGCCATCCCACCAGGACAATCAGCGCCAGCGCCGCCGCGGCATGGGCGACCAGCGCGGCCAGCGAGGGCAGAACCAGCCGCAGCGCCAGCCCGTCCAGCGCCTCCACGTCCGCGACGATCCGGTTGATCGCCTCGGCCCCGCGCAGCTTCGCCAGCGTGCGCGCCCCGCGCCCGGCATAGGCCCGCAGCAAGGCCCCGCGCAGGTCCGCCAGCGCCCGCAGCGTGGCGTCATGGGTCAGCAGCCGCTCGGCATAGCGCGCGCCCGCCCGCCCCAGCGCCAGCCCGCGCACCCCGGCCGAGGGGCGGAACACGTCGAAGCCGATGCCGATCCCGGCGATCCCCGCCGCCGCCGCCGCGGTGATGAACCAGCCCGAGAGGCCGAGCAGCGCGACCCCCATCAGCAGCACCAGCGCCGACAGCGCCGCGCCGCGCGCCATCGCCCCGGGCCGCGCCCCGAGGACCCGGCGCAGCATCCGCCAGAGCGGGCGCAGCGAGGCGTCGGGAACCGGGGGCAGGGGGATCGGCGTCTCCGTCGCCGCGGGGGCGGCGGCGGGGGCTTCGTACCGCACCGGGGCGGGTTCGGGCGCGGCCCCGGAGGACGGCGCGATCTCCACCGCCCGGTCCAGCGCCGCGATCAGCGCCGGGTCGTGGGTGGCCACCAGCAGCGCCGCGCCCCGGTCGCGCAGCGCCAGCAGCGCCGCGATCACCTGCGCCGCGGTCTGCGCATCCAGATCCGCGGTGGGTTCATCGGCCAGCAGCAGGTCGCCCCCTGACAGCGCCGCGCGGGCCAGCATCAGCCGCCGCGCCTCGCCGCCCGAGACGCCGCCGCCGGTCTCCCCGAGCCGCGCGGACAGCCCGCCCGCCAGCCGCTCCACCACGCCATCCGCCCGCGCCAGCCGCAGCGCCGCCCACGGGTCCGCCCCCGTGCGGCGCATGTCCAGCCAGTCGCCAAGCGCCGCCTCGCCGAAATGCGGGGCCTGCGGCGCGACCGAGAGGCGCGCGCGCCAGGCGTCGGCGGTCTCGTGGTCCAGCGCGCGGCCGCACACCTCCGCCCGCCCCTCGGCCAGCGGGATCAGCCCGGCGACGGCGTGGAGCGTGGTGCTTTTCCCCGCGCCGCTGGGGCCCACAAGGGCCACCGCCTCGCCCGCCGTGATCGCAAGATCGGGCAGCGCCACGCGCCGCCCGCCCAGGTGCGCGGCGGCGCCCGACAGGCGCAGGGACAGCGGGCCGGGCAGCGGCGCCTCCGCCCGCCCGGTCCCAAGCATCCCGAGGCGCGGGGCCTCCTCCAGCGCCTCCAGCTCCGCCGCCACCGCGCGGGCCGCGGCCCGGTCATGCCAGGCGGCGGCGAGGTCGCGCAGCGGCTGGAAGAATTCGGGCGCCAGCAGCAGCACGAACACCCCCGCGGCGGGCGAGAGCGGCGCGCCCCAGGCGCCCCAGGACAGCTCGCCCAGCAGCGAAAACCCCACCCAGACCGCCGTCATCGCGACCCCGAGCGCGGCGAACAGCTCCAGCACCGTCGAGGACAGGAACGCCACCCGCAGCACCTTCATGGTCCGGTCCCGCAGCCGGTCCGCCGCACCGTCGAACTGCGCCGCCGCCCGCTCCCGCGCCCCCAGCAGCCGCACGTCCAGCAGCGCGCCGAGCCGGTCCATCAGCATGGCGTTCATGTCGCCGATCTCGACCATCTGGCGGCGCGAGGCGTCCTCGGCGGCCATCCCCACCAGCGCCATGAAGACCGGGATCAGCGGCCCCGCCACCAGCAGCACCAGCGCCGCGGCCCAGGAGAACGGCGCCACCAGCGCGATCATCAGCAAGGGCAGGGCGCGCGAGCGGGCCTCGGCCACGCGGTAGCGGGTGATGAAGGGGCGCAGCAGCGGCAGCTTCTGCGCCGCCAGCGCGGCGATGGCGGCCGAGCCCTCGGGGCCGGGCGCCCGCGCCTCGCGCGCGATCAGCCGGGCGCGGGCCCCGGCGATCACCTCGTCCGCCGCGCCGTGCAGGATCGCCCCCGCCCGCCGGTCGAGCAGGGCGCGCAGGAGGCCGATCAGCACGAACCCGGCGGCGATTGCGGCCTGGGCGGCCGGCGACAGCCCGCCCGACAGCCAGGCCGACACGCTCCACGCCACGCAGAGCGCCTGCAGCGGCCAGAGCGCGCCGGCGAGGGTCGAGAGCCGCGCCGCCCGGGTCAGCCGGGGCGCGACCCCGGCCAGAAGCCGCGTGGTGGGGTCGGGTTTGCGCATGGCCCCGCCTTACACCGCGCGGCGGGGCGGCGGGCGGCGGCGCGTTGTCGCCTGATCCCGACGCCCGATCCCCGCGGCCCGGGAGCGGACGCCCGCGCCGGGCCGCGGCGGCGCCCGCCGCCGGGCGGGCGCGAATGGGGGGCGCGTCCCCCCGGGCGGACGCCCCCCGCCGCCCTCAGCCGCCCTGGCCCAGCAGGAAGTCCCTGAACAGCAGCGCCTCGTCCGAGGCCCGCGGGTGAACCGCGAGGTGAAAGCCCACCGGCGAGTCCACCGCGTCCGGGACCAGCGGCACGAGGTCCCCGGAAGCGATCAGCCCGTCCACCAGCCCCGACCAGCCCAGCACCGCGCCGATCCCGTCCTGCGCCGCGCGCAGCGCGATCATGTAGTTGTTCACCGCGTAGCGCCGCCCCCGCGGCGCCCCGAGCCCCTGCGCCGCGAACCAGTCGGACCAGCGGGTCCAGCCCGTCTCCTCCGATTCCAGGTGCACCAGCGGCGCGCGCAGAAGGTCCGCGGCGGACGCGATCCCGTGCTCGGCCGCATAGCCCGGCGCCCCCAGCGCCAGGATCCGGTCGCGGAACAGAAGATGCGTCTCGCCGCCCCCCGGCAGCACCCCGTAATGCACGCTCAGATCCGCGCGCCCCGACACGCCCCCCTGGTCGCTGACCAGCTGCGAGACGGCGACATGCGGGTGGCGCTTCCAGAACGCCGCGATCTGGGGGGTGAGCCAGAGCGAGCTGACCGCCGTGGTCGCCTGGATCGCCACCTGCGCGTCGCCGCCATGGAAGCGCACCTGGCCGACCGCGTCCGATATCCCCTCGAACCCCCGCTGCAGCGCCAGGAACAGCCAGGCCCCCGGCTCGGTCAGCTCCACCCCCCGGTGATGGCGCAGGAACAGGGGCCGGGCCAGCTCCTGCTCCAGCGCCTTGACCTGGTGCGAGACGGCGGCGGGGGTGACGTTCAGCTCCGCCGCCGCGGCCTTGAAGGATTCGTGCCGCGCCGCCGCCTCGAAGCACAAGAGCGCGGTCATCGACGGAAGATCATAGGGCCGGGACATGGGCGGGAACCTTTTTCGCGGGAATTTTTCGCGCCCCGCCCATGCCCGCGTCGCAGGCGCGACATGGGGCGCCGCAAATTGGCGATGTTCGCCTTCGGATTAGCTGGGCTAACCCTGCATGAAATTTTCACCCGTTGTCAAAGGGAGGGGTGAGAGTATTGGCTTCAAATCCAGTAATGTTGCTATGCGGAAAGATCAGCCGATGACAGCCCCTGTCCCCACCGTGCCCGAGCTCCTCTCCCGCCACCGTGCCGGCTGGTCGCTGGAGCGCCCCTTCTACACCTCGCCCGAGGTCTACGAGGCCGACCTCCAGAACATCTGGTACCGCGAATGGCTGTTCGCGATCCCGGCCGCGCAGCTGCGCAAGACCGGCGCCTTCGCGCGGCTGAAGGTCGGCGCCTATGACATCATCCTGGTGCGCGACGCCAAGGGCGACATCAACGGCTTCCACAACACCTGCCGCCACCGCGGCTCGGTGCTGTGCAAGGTGTCCTCGGGGCAGGTCGCCAACCTGGTGTGCCCGTACCACCAGTGGACCTACGGCCTCGACGGCCGCCTCCTCTGGGCCCGCGACATGGGCGAGGATTTCGACCCCTCGGGCCTTGGCCTGCACAAGGTCCACACCCGCAACCTGTGCGGGCTGATCTATATCTGCCTCGCCGACGAGGCCCCCGATTTCGAACCCTTCGCCGAGATGGCGCGCCCCTACCTGGAGGTCCACGACCTGCACAAGGCCAAGGTCGCGACCTCCTCTTCCATCGTCGAGAACGGCAACTGGAAGCTGGTCTGGGAAAACAACCGCGAGTGCTATCACTGCTCGGGCAACCACCCGGCGCTGTGCAACTCCTTCCCCCTCGACCCCGAGGTCGCGGGCGTGCGCGCCGACGGCACCGTCTCGCCGCGCCTGCAGGCCCATTACGACCGCTGCGAGGCGGCGGGCGCCCCGGCGCAGTTCCGCATCGGCGGCTATGGCGGCCAGTTCCGCTTCGCCCGCCAGCCGCTGCAGGACGGCGCGGTCAGCTACACCATGGACGCGCAGGAGGCGGTCAAACGCCCCCTCGGCCGGGTCAAGCTGCGCGACGCGGGCACGCTGCTCAAGTTCCACTACCCGACCACCTGGAACCACTTCCTGCCCGACCACTCGCTGACCTTCCGCGTGCTGCCGATCTCTCCGACCGAGACCGAGGTCACCACCTTCTGGCTGGTGAACGAGGACGCGCAGGAGGGCGTGGATTACGACATGAAGCGCCTGACCGAGGTCTGGATCGCCACCAATGACGAGGATCGCGAGATCGTCGAGGGCAACCAGCAGGGCATCAACTCGCCCGTCTACACCCCGGGGCCCTATTCCCCCGAGGAAGAGAGCGGCGTGATCCAGTTCGTCGACTGGTACGTGAAGACCCTGTCGCGGGCCGTCGGCGACGCCCCGGCCGCGGAGGCGGCGGAATGAACGCCCCCGCGACCCTGCCGGGCGGCCCCCGCCCCTCGCCCGCGTCCTGGTGGACCGATGCCGAGCCGCTGGAATGCGTGGCCAGCCTGCCCGAGGCGCCGGACGTGGTCACGTTCAGCTTCCAGTCCCCCTCGGGCGCGCTGTTCCACTTCCTGCCCGGCCAGTTCCTGACGCTGGAGCTGCCGGTGCCGGGCGGGCCGCTGCTGCGCACCTTCACCATCTCCTCCTCGCCGTCGCGGCCGACCTCGCTGACCATCACCGTGAAGGCGCAGGACGGGTCCATCGGCGCGCGCTGGATGATCGACAACCTGGTCAAGGGGATGACGCTGAAGGCGCATGGCCCGGCGGGGAACTTCACCTGCGCCGGGCGCCCGTCGCGCAAGCTGCTCTTCATCTCGGCCGGGTCGGGGATCACCCCGATGAACTCGATGATGACCTGGCTCTACGATTCCGGGCGCGAGATGGACATCGTGGCGGTGAACTGCGCCCGGCGCCCGTCCGAGATCATCTTCCGCCAGCGGATGGAGACGATGGCTTCGCGGATGGAGGGGATCGACCTGAAATGGGTCGTCTCCGGCCCCGATCCGTACAAGCCCTGGACCGGCTACCAGGGCCGCTTCAACCAGCTGATGCTGGGCCTGATGGCGCCCGACTACCTCGAGCGCGACGTCTATTGCTGCGGGCCGGACGCCTTCATGCAGGCGGTGCGCGAGGCGCTGACCGGCCTCGGCTTCGACATGGAGCGGTATTTCCAGGAGAGCTTCCACCCCCCCGCGCCGGAGGAGCCCGCCCCGGCCGAGGACGTGGTGCCCGACGAGGAGAGCCGCGCCGAGGTGGTGTTCGCCAGCTCCGGCCTCTCGGCCCGCTGCAACGAGACGGACACGCTGCTCAACGTCGCGCGCGCGGCCGGGGCGCCGATCCCCTCGGGCTGCACCTTCGGCGTCTGCGGCGCGTGCAAGACCAAGAAGGTGGAGGGCCAGGTCCACATGGTCCACAACGGCGGCATCACCGAGGACGACATCGAGGCGGGCTATGTCCTCGCCTGCTGCTCGCATCCCATCGGCAAGGTGGTGCTCGAGGCCTGATCCCGGGCGCCCCGGCGGCGGAACGCCGCCTGCGCGCGTGAGCGGGGGGCCTGTCCCCCCCGAGCGGGCGCACGCTCCCTCGCCGGGCTTCGGCGCATTGGGGGCCGTTTCGCGGGGGCGGCCGGGCTCGGGGGGCGTGAAGCCCCCGCTCGCCCGCCCGCGCCGCATCCCTGCGGGCGCGGCGGCGCCCCGCCCCCGCCCCCGCCCGCGGACCCGCCGTCAGGCCATCATCCCGCCGTCGACGGCGATGCATTCGCCCGTGATATGCCGCCCCGCATCCGAGGCGAGCAGCAGCGCCGGGCCCTTCAGGTCCTCTTCCCCGCCGAAGCGGCGCAGCGGGATCCCGGGCATCATCTTCTCTTCCAGCCGGTCCATCAGCACCTGCGCCAGCTTCGACGGGAAGAACCCCGGCGCCAGCGCGTTGACGTTGATCCCGCGCGGCCCCCATTCCGTCGCCAGCGCCCGGGTGAAGGTGATCATCGCCCCCTTCGAGGTGTTGTAGGCGATGGTGTACATCTCGAGATCCGCGCGGTTGCCGCCCAGCCCCGCGACCGAGGCGATGTTGACGATCCGCCCCGACCCGGCGGGCAGCATGAAGCGTTTGCCCACCTCCTGCGTCAGCACGTAGGGCGCGGTGACGTTCAGCGTCATCACCTTGTTCCAGCCGTCGAGCGGGTGCGCCTCCATCGGCGCGCCCCAGCTGGTCCCGGCGTTGTTCACCAGGATGTCGATCCCCCCGAAGGCCGCCCCCGCCTGCGCCGCCACGTCGGGGATCGTGTCGATCTCGGTCAGGTCGCACGCGACCGTGGCCACCTCGGCCCCCATCGCGCCCAGGTGCGCGGCGGCCTCGTCCAGCTCGTGCCGCTTGCGGGCGGTCAGCACCAGCTTCGCCCCCGCCGCGCCGTACGCCTCGGCGATCTGCAGGCCCAGCCCGCGGGATCCCCCGGTGATCAGCGCGGTGCGCCCGCTCAGGTCGAACAGCTTCAGGCTCATGGCGCGGTTTCCTCCCGTTTCGCAGCGCGGGCGCGGGGCCGTCCCGGCCGCGCGCGTCGCGGGGGATCATCGCAGCCCCGCGCCCCGCGTCTTGCGCCGAGCCGCCGCCCCGCGCCCGGCCTGACGCCACGTCGGTTAAAACCATTGCCTGCCCGCGGGGGCATTGATATGCACGTCAATTGTTATGCGACTTACCTAAATCGCGCCGCTCCCGAGTCGCGCGTTCCCGGAGTCGCCGCAACCGGAGCCGCCGCCATGAACGCCGAACAGCTGATCCCCGCCCTGCTGGCCCAGACCCCCGGCTGGGACGCCCAGGCCGCGCGCGCCGGACTCGACGCCGACGACGTCGCCGGGATCCTGTCCGAGGCGGCGCGGGTGACGCGCGAGGTCCTCGCCCCCGCCGCCGCCACCGCCGACGCGGTCCACGCGCAGCTCGTGGACGGGCGGGTGAAGATGCCCGAGGGCTCGGGCGAGGCGTATCGCTTCATGGGCGAGAACGGCTGGCTGACCACCGACCTGCCCGAGGAGTTCGGCGGCCAGGGCCTGCCCACGGCGCTGCACATCGCCGCCTCGCTGTTCTTCGAGGGCGAGGCGACGCCGCTGATGATGGCCGGCGCCTCGGCCCGCGCGGGGATGCACCTTCTCGCCGCCGTCGCCCCCGACATGGCGGCCGAGTGGGGCCCGAAGATCGCCGCCGCCGAATGGGCGATGACCATCTGCATCTCGGAACCCGACGCCGGGTCCGACGTGGGCCGCATCCGCACGCGGGCCGAGGCGGATGGCGATGCGTGGCGCCTCTACGGCAAGAAATGCTGGATCAGCTCGGGCGATCACGACATGACCGCGCGCATCGGCCATCTCTGCCTCGCGCGCACCGGCGCGCCCGAGGAAGGCACCCGCGGCCTCTCCCTGTTCCTCGTCGCCAACACCACGGATGACGGCGCCGACAACCATATCGTCCTCGAGCGGATCGAGGAGAAGCTGGGCCTCCACGGCTCCCCCACCTGCGTGCTGAACTTCGAAGGCGCGCAGGCGCGGATGATCGGCAAGCCGGGCCGCGGCCTCGCCGTCATGTTCCACATGATCGAGGTGATGCGGCTTCAGTCCGGCGCCCATGGCGTCGCCATGGCGCTGGCCTCGGCCGAGCTCGCCACGCGCTACGCCGCCGAGCGGACCCAGGGCGGGCGCCCCGACCAGCCCGCGGTCGCCATCGACACCCACCCGGACGTGAAGCGGATGCTGGCGCAGCTCGACGCCGACGCGGCGCTGGCGACGGCGATGCTATTCGAATGCGCCGTGGCGCTGGACGAATCCCGCGCAGGCGACGCCTCCGCCGCCGCCCGCGCCGCCTTCCTTCTGCCGCTCGCCAAGACCTTCGGCGGCGAGGCGGGCTTCGACTGCGCCTCGCAGGCGCTGCAGGTCTTCGGCGGCGCCGGCTACACCCGCGAATGGCCGGTGGAACGCCACCTGCGCGACAGCCGCATCATCACCATCTTCGAAGGCGCCACCGGGATGCAGGGCCAGGACTTCCTGATGCGCCGCCTGCTGAAGGACGAGGGCGCGGGCCTCAAGGCCGTGGTCGCCCGCTTCGCCGAGGAACGCGCCGCCCATCCCGACCCGCTGAACGCCGAGGCCGAGCGGATCCTGCGCCGCTTCCTCGGCCTCGCCGAGGGGCTGACGGCCGAGGGCGTCTCGACCCCCGCGCGCCTGCTGGCCGCCGACGGCTGCCTGCGCGCGGGCTGGGCGATGATGCGCGCGCAGCTGGCCCTGCGGCTGGCGCGGGTGGGGGATCGGGAGCGGCGCCTGGCGCGCTTCGCCCTCCATTTCGCCGATGCCGAGATGGCCCGGGCCGAGGCGGCCTGCGCCCTCGATCCCGACATGCTCTGAGCGGGCATGACCTGACGCGGATCGCCCTGGCCCCGAGGGGGGGCCGGGGCGTCGCGGCCCCCACGTCGCCCACCGGGAGGGTCGGCGGCGCGGGGGCTGCTGCGCGCGGACCCGGGGGGGCCGCGCGCGGGCGAGGGGTGGGGAAGCCCTTCGCCACGGATCCGGGCGCGTCCGCGTGTGGCGGACGCGCCCGGGTCGACCGGGGCGCCGCCGCCCGGATCAGCGGCTCAGAGCTTGATCCACGCGGTCTTCGGGTCGAGGTGCTTGTCGAAGGCGTGCAGCGACTTGTCGTGCCCGTTGCCCGACTGTTTCACGCCCCCCAGCGGCGCCGTCCCGTCCGCTCCGCCATAGGTGTTGACGTGCACGACCCCCGCCCGCACCGCCTTCACCATCCGGTGCGCGCGCGACAGGTTCCCGGTCCACACCGCGGCGGCGAGGCCGAATTCCGTGCCGTTGGCGATGCGCACCGCCTCCTCCTCCGTGTCGAAGGGAATGACGGCCAGCACCGGGCCGAACACCTCGCGCTGGGCCACGGCGTCGCCCGGCGCCACCCCCGCCTCCATGGCCAGTTCCGCCAGCCGCAGGAGGCTCAGCGAAGCGGTCTCCGCGGGTTTCAGCACCACCGAACAGCCCGCCGCCAGCGCCGGGCCCAGCTTCCACGCGCCGATCATCAGCGGGAAGTTCCACGGCACGATGGCCGCGACCACCCCCGCCGGTTCGCGATGCACCAGCCCCAGCGTGCCCGGCGCGGTCGGCGCGATCTCGCCATACAGCTTGTCCAGCGCCTCGGCGTAATACCGGATCGTGCCCGCCGCCGACATCGGCTCGGCCTTCAGCGCCATGCCGATCTCGGTGCCGTTGTCGCGCACCCCGAGGACCGCCAGCTCCAGCGCCTCCGCCTCGATCAGGTCGGCCCATTTCAGCATCACCGCCTTGCGCGCCGCGGGGGCGAGGCCGGACCAGCGCCCATCCTCGAACGCCGCGCGGGCCGAGGCGACGGCGGCCTCGGCGTCCTCCTGCGTCGCGTCGGCGATGGTGGTCAGCACCGACCCGTCGATGGGCGAATGCACGTCCAGCGCACCGCGATCGGCGGCGTCCCGCCAGGCGCCCTCGATCAGCAGGCGCCCCTTGGCGACGGGGGCGGCGCGAAGCTCGGAAATGCGGCTCAGGTCAAGCATGGCTGGGTCCTTTCAAAGGGGCGTGGACATCGGGTCCACCTTGCGCGGACACTTCCCCCAACGCCGCGCAAGGACGGCGAGCGGGAGGGACGCGGGATGTTCGGATTGGACGGCAAGACCGCCCTGGTGACGGGCGGGGCGGGCAGCATCGGGCTGGAGAGCGCCCGGCTGTTGCGGGCGCATGGCGCGCGGATCGCGCTGGTGGACCGCGACGCCGCGGGGCTGGCGCGGGCCGAAGCCGCGCTGGGCGGCCCGGCCGGGGACATCCTGACCGTCGAGGCCGACGTGGCGACCCCGGAGGGCGCCGCGCATTACGTCGCCGCCACGGTCGCGCGCTTCGGCGGCATCGACATCCTGTTCTCCAACGCCGGGAATTTCGGCGTCGCGGCCCCGATCGAGGAGTACCCGCTCGAGGCGTTCGACGCCGTCCTCGCCGTGCATGTCCGCGGCGCGTTCCTGGCGGCGCAGCACGCGGTCCCGCACATGAAACGGGGCGGCAGCATCGTGATCACAAGCTCGGTCGCCGGGCTGCGCGGCGATCCCGGGGTCTATGGCTACATCACCGCCAAGCACGCCCAGACCGGCCTGATGCGGGTGCTGGCCAAGGAGCTGGCCCCCCGCGGCATCCGCGTGAACACCGTGAACCCCGGCCCCGTCGACAACGGGTTCCAGAAGGCGGTCGAGGACGACCTTGGGCAGGTCATCGGCCGCGACGGGACGGAATTCTTCAACGACATCATCCCCATGGGCCGCCACGCCCGCCCCGAGGAGGTGGCGCGCTCGGTGCTCTACCTCGCCTCGGACCAGTCCAGCTTCACCACCGGCGCCATCCTCTCGGTCGACGGCGGCATGAGCGTCTGACCCCGCCCTGCCCCCCCCGGGCAGGGGGCAGGCCACAGGCGCGTGCGGGGGGCGCTCAGGCAATATGCCGGGCCTCCCGCGCCGCCTCGAGGCCGAAATACGCCTCGTCCAACAGGGCCTTGTCCTCGATCAGCGCGCTTGCGGGGCCGGAAAACCGCGGCCGCCCGCTGCGCAGCACCATCGCGTTCTCCGAGGCGCCGAGGGCGAGGTCGGTGAACTGCTCGATCAACAGGATGCCGACGCCCGAGGCCTTCAGATCCGCCACGAACCCCATCAGCCGCTTGACGATCAAGGGCGCGAGGCCGAGCGACATCTCGTCGATCAGCAGGTATTTCGGGCGGCACATCATGGCATGCCCGAGGGCCACCATCTGCTGCTGCCCGCCCGACAGGCCCCCGGCCTTCTGCCCCTTGCGCTCGGCCAGCTCGGGGAACACCGCGTAGGTGTCCGCCAGCCGCCCCGAGAGGTCATCGGCCAGCAGGCTTCCGGCGGCGCGCAGGTTGTCGTCCACCGACAGCTCGGTCAGCACCCGGTGCCCCTCGGGCACCGCCGCGACGCCCGCGGCGCGGATGGCGTCGGGGCGGGCGCCGGTCAGGTCCACCCCGTCCACCACGATCCGCCCCGCGCCGGTCGGCAGCATCCCCGCCGGCGCCAGCACCAGCTCGGATTTCCCCGCGCCATTGGCCCCCAGCACCGCCGTCACCTCGCCGGGGTTCAGGACCAGCGAGACGTCCTGCACCACCCTGCGCCCGTCCTTCTCGACCGCCAGGCCCTCGATCTCCAGCGCCATGCTCAGACCTCCTCCGTCCCGAGATACGCGGCCTTCACCTTCGGATCGGCCAGCACGGCGTCCGTCGGCCCGAAGGCGATGCGCTTGCCGAAATCGAGGACCAGGACCTCTTCGCAGACCTCGGCGATCAGCTCCACGTCATGGTCGATCAGCAGCGTCTGCGCCCCGGTCTGCGCATGAATGTCCCGCAAAAGCGCCCCGAGACGCTTGGTTTCCTCCATCGACAGGCCCCCGGCGGGCTCGTCGAACATCACCAGCCGCGGGTTCCCGGCCATGCAGCGGGCCACGTCCACCAGCCGCCGCTCGAACCCCGTCAGCTCGCGCCCCAGCACGTGGGCGCGGTCCGCGAGGCCGACCAGCTCCAGCAGGCGGCCCGCTTCCTCGCCGCGCCCGGCGCCGCGGGCGTGGTCGGTCTGCACCAGCACGTTCTCATGCGCCGTGAGGTCGTCCGCGACCTCCTCCTTCTGGAAGGACCGGCGCAGGCCCCAGCGGGCGCGGCGGTGCGGCGAGAGGCGCAACAGGTCCGTCCCGTCATGCACGATCCGCCCCTCGGCCGCCTGCACGAAGCCCGAGACGACGTTCATCAGCGTCGTCTTGCCCGCCCCGTTCGGCCCGATGATCCCCGCCACGGGGGCGGTGAACTCGGCCGAGACGCCGGACAGCGCCACGACCCCGCCGAAACGGACGGTGATGTTGTCCACGGTGATCATCGCGCGGCCTCCTGCCTGCGGCCGGACACCAGGGCCCGCGCCAGCCCGCCGACCTGCCCGGCGATGCCGTCGGGCGCGGTGATGACGGCATGCAGCAGGCCTGCGCCGAAGATCACGAAGCTCAGGTCCGCGTCCACGCCCCAGTTGTTCAGCAGCGCGGGCAGGATGCGGTAGAGCGTGGCGGCGATGATGACGCCGAGCCAGCTGCGCGCCCCCCCGACCACCGCCAGGGCGAAGAGCAGCACCGATTCCGGCGCCCGGAAGGTCGCGTCATCCAGCAGCCCCAGCGAGCCCGCCAGCAGCCCCCCCGCGCCGCCCGCCAGAAGTCCCGAGATCCCGAAGGCCCAGAGCTTGTAGAGCGTCACGTTCACCCCCGCGGCCATCGCCGCGGCCTTGGACCGGCGGATCATCGCCCAGGCGCGGCCCGGCGACAGCCGCCGATGCGCCTCGATGAACAGGAAGCCCAGCGTCGCGCAGACGGCGACGTAACGCAGGTAATCCTCGGGGCTCTGCGCCGGCGCCGGGCGGCGGAAGGCGGCGGCGGAGCCGGTTTTCACCCCCCAGAACCCCTCGCCCCCGTTGGGGAACTGGAAGGTCGAGAACATGATCTCCAGCCCCCCCGCCGCCATCAGCGTCACCAGGGCGAGGTACAGCCCGCGCATCCGCATCGCCGGAAGCGCCATGATCCAGCCGAACACCATGGTCACCAGCGCGGCTGCCGCGAGGTTCACCTCGAAGGGCCAGTCGAAGGCGTGGTTGAGCCGCAGCATCACCCAGCCCCCCAGTCCCATCAGGCCGACCTGCGCCAGCGACACCATCCCGAGGCGCGCATACATGAAGGCCACCCCCGCGGCGGCCAGCACGAAGCAGCCGGTCGAGGTGAAGACCGAGAGCCACCGGTTCCCCGCGAGCGACGGCAGGGCGATCACCGCGAAGGCGGCGAAACCCAGACCCGCGGCGCCCGAGGGCGTGACATGGAACAGACGAGCGTCGGGCATCCTCAGTCCCTCCCGCGATAGGTCAGGCGCGCGCCCCGCTGCTGCCAGAGCAGCACGGCGGCGGCGATGACGAAGGGCGCGATGGGCCGGGCGCCCTTCAGGGTCGGCGACAGGGTCAGCATCGACTCGATCACCCCCATCGTCAGGCCGCCGATCAGCACCGCGAACAGGCTCTCGAGCCGCCCGCAGATCGCCGCGGCGATGGACGGGATGACCATGAAGGTGATCACCGTCGGCTCCAGCCGGATGAGATCGGCGAACATCAGCCCGGTGAAGCCCGCGATCACCCCCGCAAGGCCCCATGCGATGGTCTCGACCTTCAGGATCGGGATGCCGATCAGGGCCGAGAGGTCGCGGTCATTGGCGAGGCTGCGCATCTGAAGGCCGACGCGGGTGCGCGACAGGAACAGGTGGATGCCGATGACGATGCCGATGGCCGCGCCCAGCACGATCAGCCGGGTGACGGTGACCCGCAGGCCCAGCACCTTCACCCCCATCTTGTCGGTCGGCAGGGTCAGGCTGCGCGGATCGTCGACCCAGAGGAAGCTGACCAGCCCGAGGATGATCAGCGCGAAGCCCAGCGTCGCCACCGCCTTCACCACCGTGTCCCGCCACGCGAGCTTCGGCGCGATGAAGCGCCCGTAGCCCAGGGTGAAGCCCAGCGCCACCAGGATGCAGGCGAGCCACGCGACGGGCGGCCAGGCGCCCCATTGCTGCAGCTGCCAGGCGCTCATCGCCCCCGCGGCGCCGGCGGCGCCCGCGGACAGGTTCAGGACCCCCGTGGCGCGGTACAGCACCACCATCCCGATCCCGCCGAGCGCTTAGAGCGACCCGACCGCGAGGCCGGAGACGAGGAACAGCCCGACGATGCGGAAGGGCTTCTCCCCCCCGAGCCAGTACAGGAACGCCGCGGTCAGCACGACCGCCAGCGCCCAGTTCAGAATGCTTGCGCGATGCATGGATCCCCCCCCGGGAAGCAGGCGCCGCCCGCCCCCGGGAAGGGGGCGGACGGCGCAGGTCAGATCGCCGGGATCACTTGATGCCGAGCTTGGCTTCGAGCGCGTGGTGCGGCTCGAAATAGGGCGCCTCGTACTCGTAGCAGTCGCGCACGATCTCGTAGCCGCCCTCGACGATCTTCACCATGTACCCGGCGTGGTTGGGCATGTGGAAATCGGCGTCGCCCACGTAGTACGGGCCGCACATCAGGTCCGAGGTCTTGTTCTTGATCCCCCGGATCGCGTCCGCGACCTTGGCGCGGTCATCGACATCGGCCGGGTCCATCTCCAGCAGCGTCTCGGTGAAGACCTTGGCCGACAGGTAGCCCGCCTGGGCGAAGGTGTCGCGCGGGTCTTCCTCGCGCGCATAGCCGTCCATCACCCTGATCCAGTTCTGCGCGTGCGGGCCGTTGACCTGGAAGGGCGCCAGCTCGGCGTTCACGTAGATATGGCCGTGCCAGTATTCGCCCACCGCGTCCGGCGCCGACAGGTCATAGAGCGGGGTCGGCGCGATCCAGTTGAACGCGTCGCGCAGGTCCTGCTCCTCCGCCGCCTTGAGGATGGCGAGCGCCAGCCCCGCGGGCTGGTTGATCAGGATGGTGTCGGCGCCAGAGGACACGGCCTCGAGCAGGGCCGAGTTCACGTCCGGCGCGCCCGGGTTCAGCAGGCCATGGACCCGTCGCCGCCATGGGCGCGCATGTAGTCGATCGAGGCCTGGCAGGACCAGATGCCGTTATTGGGGATTTTCAGGCCGATGCAGGCGATGTTGGTCGCGCCGAGTTCTTCACGCGCATACATCACCGCGCCGAGGTTCGAGGGCAGCGGCCCCTGGTTGGTCGACACGATGTTCGAGGACTCGAAGCACTCGGAAATGGCGCAGCCCGAAGCCATGACCATGATGTCCGCGTCCTTGTAGGCGCCTGCGTTCACGGCCATCTCGATGAAGCTGCCATTGCCGACGAGGGCGACGGACCTGGTGTTGTTCACCAGCTTCGCCGCGGCCTGGGCGGCCAGCTCGGGGTTCCACTGGTCGTTCTCGACGCGGTAGTCGATGGGCCGGCCATGGATGCCGCCATTGGCGTTCACGCAGGCGAAATAGGCCGCCGCGGCGTCGGTGGCGGCGGAAAAGTCGCCCGGCGCCGCGTTGCCGTGGATGCCGCCGACGATGATCGGCTCTCCGCTCGCCGCCTGGCCGGTATTGGCGCCGCACATGGCGTCCGAGGCCGCGGCCTGCCCGGCCGCCGCGATGCCGCCGAGCGCGATCAGCGCGGCGAGCCCCTTGTTGATGGTCATGGTCTTCCTCCCGGTTTTTGGATGGCGACGCGCAGCGCCGCCGGTCGTCCGTCCCGCGCGCCGCATTCCTCCCCGCGGCGCCCGGGACGTGTGCTGGGGGCGCCCTCTCCCAAGGGCGCCCGATCTCATCGCGCGGTCACTGCGCGGCCTCGCGCAGCCCCGCGCGCGCGTCCTCGCGGATCAGGTCGGCGGCCTTCTCGCCGATCATGATCGCGGGGGCGTTGGTGTTGCCGGACACGATCAGCGGCATGACCGAGGCGTCGGCGACGCGCAGCCCCGCGACCCCGCGCACCCGCAGCCGCGGGTCCACCACGGCCCCCGGCCCGACGCCCATCGCGCAGGTTCCGACGGGGTGGTAGACGGTGCGCGCATGGGTGCGCACATGCGCCCGCAGCGCCGCGTCATCCGTGGCGGCCTCGCCCGGAACCACCTCGGACAGGCCCAGATCGGCCATCGGCGATTCCGCCAGGATGCGGCGGCCAAGCCGGATGCCGCGCAACAGCCGCTCCATGTCCCGGTCGTCGTTCAAAAGCCCGAGGTCGATCCGCGGCGGCCCCTCCGGCCCGTCCCGCGTCACCGATCCGCGGCTGTCGGGCCGCAGCACGCAGGTGTGCAGCGACACCCCGTGCCCGTACTCGATCATCCGCCCGCGATGGCTTTTGAGCCCCGGGATGATGTGGAACTGGATGTCCGGCCGCTCCTCGGCGGCCGAGGAGCGCACGAAGCCGCCCGCCTCGACCATGTTCGAGCTCAGCATCCCCCGCCGCCCCAGCGCCCAGCGGATGCCGTCCAGCGCCAGTTTCGGCGCGGCGCGGACCGAGATGCCGTAGGGCCTGGTCGAGGCCGAGCGGCAGATGATCATGCAGTCCACGTGGTCCTGCAGGTTGCGCCCGACGCCGGGCAGGTCCGCCACGACCTCGCCGAAGCGCGCGACCTCCGCCCCCGGCCCGATGCCGGATCGCAGCAGCAGGTCCGGCGACCCGATGGCCCCGGCGCAGAGGATCACCTCGCCCCGCGCGTGGATCGTCACCTCTCCGCCCGCGCCGCGGAACCGGGCGCCCACGGCGCGGCCACCCTCGATCAGCACCTCCAGCGCCTCGAGGCCGGTGCGGATCTCCAGGTTCTTCCGGCCCTTCGCAGCACCCAGGTACGCCGCGGCGGAAGAGTGCCGCCGCCCGTCCTTCTGGGTCACCTGGTAGATGCCCACGCCCTCGGGCTCGGGCGCATTGAAATCGGCGCAGGGGCGGATCTGCAGCTTGCCCGCCGCCTCGATGAAGTCGCGATCCACCGGGCTGGGGCTGCGCTGGTCCTGCACCGACAAGGGGCCGGAGCGCCCGTGATGCGCGTCGGACAGGCCCGCATTGCCGTTGGCCTCGGCGCGCTTGAAAAAGGGCGGCACGTCGTCATAGCCCCAGCCGGTGCCGCCGAGCTCCGCCCAGGCGTCGTAATCGGCCCGGCGCCCGCGGATATAGATCATCCCGTTGATCGAGGAGGACCCGCCAAGCACCTTGCCGCGGGGCGCCGAGACCTCTCGCCCGTCCAGCGCCGCCTGGGGCGCCGACTTGAACAGCCAGTTCGCGCCCGCATCCTTCGACAGCCAGATCAGCCCCAGCGGCACGTGGATGAAGGGGGAGCGGTCGCGCGGCCCGGCCTCGACCAGGCAGACGCGGGTCGCCGGGTCCTCGGACAGCCGCGCGGCCAGCGCCGCGCCGGCCGAGCCCGCGCCGATCACCAGGTAGTCGAAGTCAGACCTCATGCCGCGCCGCCCGAACAGGCGCGCGTCGCCCGCCGCGCCGCGGCCATGGCCGCGCGGCGCGAAGACGCCCGAAGCGCCTGGTGCATCGCTTATCCTCCCAAGGCGTCTCTCCCGGACGCTCGAATCACTTTAACAAGTTATCCTTTGGTTTCGCTTTGGCGTTCGCGGCGCGGGGCGCGGGCTCGGTGTCGAAATCCGCCCTGAACGGGCGGCGCGTTCAGCAGGGAAGGGAGGCCCGGATGGACGACGACAGGTGAGTCGGCGACGGCGCGCGCATCGCGGACGTCAACGCCGCGCTGTTCTGCAATTTCGAGCACGCGGGCTTCATCGCCGACGCGCTGGGCCCGTTCCTGGCCGGATCGCAGCCCTGCGTGATCTCGGACGATCACACGTTCCTGCCCTCGGTCGCGCTCGACCGGCGCATCGGTTTCGCCGATCTCGGCCTCGACGCCGCCCCGCTGGACGGGGAGGAGATCCTCTCCCGCCTGCGCGAGCGGCTGTCGGACAAGGGCGGGCTGTCCTGCGTGGTGGTGGACATGAACTGGGGCCTCGCCGCCGTGCACGGGGCGGCGAGCTACGAGACCTGGGGCGACGTCGCCGACGTGATGGCGGCGGAAACGGGCGCGCCGGTCCTGTCGCTCTATGACAAGGAAATGATGATCGAGGACCAGATGCAGGCGGCCTTCCGCGCGCATCGCCAGTTCCTCGCGCCCTCGGGCCTCTACGAGAACCCGTTCTGGCTGCCCCGCGCCATGCTGCGCGACGCGACGCTGGACGAACGGCTGGCCTTCATGCTCGGCCGCGTCGCCCCCGATTATGCGGGCGAGAGCTTCTTCCGCGACCCGCTGCGCCAGGCGGCGCGCGGCGCGGCGCCGGACTGGGCCGCCCGCGGGCGGGACTTCGCGCGCCCCGAGGGCCGGGCCACCCGCTGGCACATCCAGTGCTTCGGGCGCCTCACCGTCCATGTCGGCGGCGACCGGCCCGTGGACTGGCGCATCGCCGGGGGGGGCGCCGAAAAAGACCCGCACCCTCTTCGCGTACCTTCTGCAGAAGGGCGAGGGCGGCGCCCATGCCGAACAGATCGGCGAGCTTCTCTGGCCCGAGGAAGGCGCCTCCGAGAAAACCAAGCGCTCCCGCCTCCACCACACCGTCGCCATGCTGCGCAAGGCGCTGGGCGGGCGCGAGGCGGTGGTCCGCGACGGCGATTTCTACCGCCTCGCCCTGCCGCCCGGCAGCTGGATCGACATCGCCTCCTTCGAACAGCTCTGCCGCCGGGGGCTGTCGCTCAACCGCCATGGCCAGCACGCCGCCGCGCTGCGGGTCTATTTCGCCGCCGAGCGGGTCTGTGGCGGCGATCTCTTCGCCGACCTGCCGCTCGACCACGTGCAAAGCGACACCGACGACTGGCGCCTGCCGAAACGCATCTGGCTGCGCGAGATGGCGCTCAAGCTCCAGCACGACATGGCGGGCCTGCTGCTGCGCGAGGGGCGCACGGGCGAGGCGCTGGAGCACGCCCTGAAAGCCCTCGCGATCGAGCCCGCCAGCGTCGCCGCCAACATCGTCGCCATGCGCATCTTCCATGCCCAGAACCGGGTCGAGGCCGTCCACCGCCAGTACCGCCAGTACCGCGCCGCCGCCGCCGCGATGGGCGACGGCGACTCGGAACCCGGCGAGATCGAGGCCGTCTACGCCCAGCTCTGCACCCCCCGCCCGGCGCGGAAATCCCAGCCCGGAACGCCGCTTCCGGCCCCCCAAAGAAAAACCATAGCGGGCCGAATACGGTGATTCGCAAGCTTGGGGGCCGCCATTCCGGGGAGGGAACGCGGCCCGCCGACCAGGCGCCAGGGAGGATTTCGATATGAACGCGCATGACGGCGTCATGCGGGCGGACGGCTTTGACCCGTTCGACCTGAACAAGCCGCAGCCCCAGTGGGAGCGGTTCCGCCACGAGAGCCCCATCTTCTTCCACGAGCCCTCGGGCTACTGGGTGGTGAGCCGCTACGACGACATCAAGGCGATCTTCGACGACTGGAAGACGTTCTCCTCCGAGAACGCCCAGAAGCCGATGCGCCCGATGTCCGAGGAAGGCCGCAGGATCCTGAAAGAGGGCGGCTTCACCGCCTATTCGGGCCTGACCGCCCGGGTGCCCCCGGACCACACCCGAATCCGCAAGGTGGCGCAGTCCTGCTTCGGCCCGCGCCGCTTCAAATCCATCGCGCCGCAGATCGAGGAGATCGTCTCCCGCCATCTCGACCTGCTCGAGGCTGCGCTGGACAAGGGCGGCCCGGTGGATTTCTGGGAAATCGTCGCCTTCCCCGTCCCGGCCCACGTGCTCTTCACCCTGATGGGCATCCCCGAGGCGGACGTCCCGAAGATCAAGCAATACGGCGCCAGCCGGGGCAAGATGACCTGGTCCGACCTGTCGGACGAGGAGATGATCCCCGTCGCCCACGACATGGTCGCCTACTGGCAATACATCCACGACCTTCTCGACATGCGCCGCGAACCCCCCGGCGACGACTTCCCCAGCGACCTGCTGCGCCTCCAGGCCGAGGGCGCCGAGATCACCAATGACGAGATCGCCGGCTGCCTCTACTCCACCCTCTTCGCCGGGCACGAGACCACGTCCACCTTCATGGGCAACTACGTCATCGAGGCCCTCGGGAACCGCGCCGCGTGGGAGGCGATCAAGGACGACCCGTCCCTGATCCCCAACGCGGTCGAGGAGATGCTGCGCTTCACCCCCTCGGTCGTCGGCTGGCGCCGCAAGGCCCGCCACGCCAAGGTCATCGGCGGCGTCGAGCTGCCCGCGGGCGCGGAAATCCTGATGCTCACCGGATCGGCCAACCGCGACGACGCGCAGTTCCCGGACGGCGAGACCCTCGACATCACCCGAAAGAACGCCCGCACCCACCTGAGCTTCGGCTACGGCATCCATTACTGCCTCGGCTTCCAGCTCGCGAAGATGGAGGCGCAGGTCCTGGTCCGCCAGCTGGCCGAACGCTTCCCCGACCTCGAACTGGCCGACGGGTTCGAGGCGCAATACCACCGGAACATCACCTTCCGCGTGCCCAGCTCGGTCATGGTTCAGAAAGGCGGCGCGGCATGAAGGGCGGTCTCTACACCCTCGATTTCAGCGAGATCGGCAAGGACGACCACGCCCGCGTCGGCGGCAAGTGCTCGAGCCTCGGCGAGATGACCCAGGCCGGCGTCGCCGTGCCCCCGGGCTTCGCGGTGACCACCGACGCCTTCGCCGCGATGCTCGACCATCACGGGCTGCGCGAGGAGATCGCCCGGCACCTGAAGAATGTCGACCCGGACGATCTCGACGCCATCGACCGCGCCGCGCAGTCGATCCGCATCCGCATCCGCATCCGCTCCCACCACCTGCCCGCGGCGGTGGAGCAGGCGATCCGCGCCGCCTATGCCGAGATGTCCGCGGACATGGACGGCGCCATGCCCGTCGCCGTGCGCTCCTCGGCCACCGCCGAGGACCTTCCCGACGCCTCCTTCGCCGGTCAGCAGGACACCTACCTGTGGGTGATCGGCGCCGACGAGGTGGTCGAGAAGGTGCGCGACTGCTGGGCCTCCTTGTTCACCACCCGCGCGGTGGCGTATCGCGAGAAGAACGCCATCGACCACATGGACGTGCTGATGTCGGTGGGCGTGCAGAAGATGGTCAAGGCCCGCTGCGCCGGCGTCGCGATGACGCTGGACCCGGGCACCGGGGACCGCACGCGCATCGTCATCGACGCGTCCTGGGGCCTGGGAGAGATGGTGGTGTCGGGCGTGGTCACGCCCGACAACTTCACCGTCGAAAAGGTGCTCGAAGAGATCCTCGACCGGAAGATCTCGGACAAGCATGTCGAGATGGTCGGCGACCCCGCCCTGGGAGAGGCGGTGGAGCGCGAGGTGGACGAGGCGCGGCGCAGGATCGCCTGCCTCTCGGACGCCGAGGTGCTGGCCGTCGCCCGTCTCGCCAAGCGCCTGGAGAAGCAGAACAAGTGCCCCCAGGACGTGGAATGGGCGATCGATGCGGACCTGCCGGAGGGCGAGAACCTGCTGGCGCTGCAGAGCCGCCCGGAAACCATCTGGTCGCAGAAGAAGTCGGTCAAGCCGAAGACCCCGTACGCGACCGGGATGATGGGCATCGTCGGCGCCCTCGCGAACCCCATGGGGTCTCGCGGGTAAGGGGGGCGCCCGCCCGGGGACGGGGCCCGCCGGCGTCCCGTCCGACACCATGCAAAGCCGGCACGTGAACATGGCCGTTCAGGGAGGACGCCGCAGATGGACGCCAAGACCTCGATGTTCCCCAGCCCGTATGATGTGCCCGCGCCCGCAGGCGCCGAGGAGTGGCGGAGCCTCTATCCCTATTACGTGCAGTTCCAGCCGGAGCGCCGCGCGGAAGAGGATCAGAAATTCTGGTTCTGCAACAGCCAGCACTGGCCGACGCCGTTCCGGCCCTTCGACTGCATCATGGTCGACTTCGCCATCAAGGGCCTGGGGCAGTACAACACCCGCCACCTGAAGGCGCCCCCGGCGAACGGGATCGATTACCGCATCCTCAACGGCTACGTCTATTTCTCGCCCATCGCGGCGCCGCCCGAGCAGATCGAGGCCCGCGTCCCCGACTTCATGGACCGCGCCGGCCACTACTACATGAACTGGGCCGAGCTGCTGGAGGCCTGGAAGATGAAGGTCGAGGGCGCCGTCGCGGATCTCGAGGCGATCTCCTTCGACGACCTGCCCGACATCATCCCGGTGGAGTGGGTCAAGGAGGGCCGCGGCCTCGACAACACCACCGAGCTGCTCGAGGGTTACGACAAGGCCATCAACACCTGCTACCGCATCTGGCAGTACCATTTCGAGTTCCTGAACCTCGGCTACGCCGCCTATCTCGACTTCTTCGGCTTCCTGAAGGGCGTGTTCCCGTCGATCCCCGACCAGGCCATCGCCAAGATGGTCCAGGGCGTGGACTCGGTGCTGTTCGAACCCGATCAGCAGCTCAAGAAACTCGCCAAGCTGGCCGTGAAGCTCGGCTGCGCCGACGCGCTGAAGCAGGG
Organism: Rhodovulum sp. DZ06; assembly: GCF_050586345.1. Lineage (NCBI taxonomy): Bacteria > Pseudomonadati > Pseudomonadota > Alphaproteobacteria > Rhodobacterales > Paracoccaceae > Rhodovulum > Rhodovulum sp. DZ06. The sequence continues at coordinate 127,317 of NZ_JBOCEF010000004.1, read as the reverse complement.
CGACGCCGACGCCGCGCTGGCCGCCGTCGCGGGCGCGCCGGGCGGGGCCGAATGGCTGGCGGCGTGGGAGGCCGCCCAGGACCCCTGGTTCAACTTCACCTCGGGCAACGGGTTCTATTCCACCGACAAGTACTGGATCGACCATCTCGACATCCCGATGGGCTTCCTGCGCGACTATGTCGAGCGCGTGGAGGCGGGCGAGGACATCGACCGCCCGACCGAGAAGCTGCAGGCCGAGCGCGACCGCATCACCGCCGAATACGCGGAGATGATGGACGACGAGGACCGCGCGGTGTTCGAGCAGAAGCTCGGCCTCTCCCGCGCCGTGTTCCCCTACGTGGAGGATCACAACTTCTACATCGAGCATTGGTCGCTCGGCGTGTTCTGGCGCAAGATGCGGGAACTCAGCCGCCTGTTCGTGCGCGCCGGGTTCTGGGCGGACGAGGACGACATGTTCTTCCTGTCGCGCAACGAGGTGCGCGACGCGCTCTGGGATCTCTCGGCCGCCTGGGGCATCGGCGCCGCCGCCTCCGGCCCGACCCACTGGCCCGAGGAGATCAAGCGCCGCCGCGGCATCATGGAGGCGCTGGCCTCGCAGTCGCCGCTCCCCGCGCTCAACAACCCGCCCGAGGCGATCACCGAGCCCTTCACCATCATGCTGTTCGGCATCACCACCGAGACCGTGCAGCGCTGGATCGGCGCCGAGAGCGGCGAGGCGGCGGGGATCGAGGGCATGGCCGGCTCGCCGGGCGTGGTCGAGGGGGTGGCCCGCGTGCTGCGCTCGCCCGACCAGCTGTCGGAGCTGCAGAAGGGCGACATCCTGGTCACCCCCGTCACCGCCCCGTCCTGGGCGCCGGTGTTCGGCAAGATCAGCGCCGCGGTCACCGATATCGGCGGGATGATGTCCCACGCCGCCATCGTCTGCCGCGAATACGGGCTGCCGGCGGTGACCGGGACGGGCAACGCGTCCTCCAAGATCACCACCGGGATGCGCATCCGCGTGGACGGCAATGCAGGGACGGTGACGATCCTCGAGTGACGGGCCTCGATTGACCGTCCGGGCCCGGCGGGCGGCGGCGGGGCGATCCCCCGGCGTCCCGCCCCCCGGGTCCCCGATGCGGCCCGTCCGCGGGCCGGGGCCCTCCCCCGGCGCCGGGGCGCGCCGCCGCGCGCCCCGCTCTTCCCCCCGTCCAGCCGCTCCACCCAAGCAGGAGGCCCCATGCCCCCGATCCCGGCCGACCTGTCGCGCTACGATCCCGTCTGGCGCGCGGCCGAACCGCTCATGCGCGCGCGCAAGAACGACGTGCACGTGCCGCTGTCCTTCCACTGGTGCGCGCGGCTGCTGGACGCCATCCCCGAAGCGGACCGCGACGTCTGCCTGCTGGCGATCCTGCTCCATGACATCGGCTGGTCCACCATCGACATGGACCGCATCATCGCCGAGGGCTTCCGCGGCGAGAACATCCTGCAATCGGACGTGCGCTATTTGCACGAGGCCGAGGGCGTGCGCCTCGCCCGCCCGATCCTGGCCGAGACCGGCTGGCCGGACGCCATTGCCGACCAGGTGTGCGAGATCATCGACGGCCACGACACCCGCCCCGACCCGCGCCACCTCAACGACCGGGTGGTCCGCGACGCCGACAAGCTCTGGCGCTTCTCCGAGGCCGGGATCGCGGTCGCCGCCGACTGGTTCGGAACCACGCCGCGCGGATATGCCGACCGGCTGGAAGACCAGGTGGGCGCCCTCGAGACCGCGCCGGGGCGCGAGATGGCGCGGCGCGAGCTGGACGCCACCCGCATCGCCCTGATGCTCCACGTGCTCTGAGGCCCCGCCATGGACATGTTCATCGACGGCGCCTTCGCCCAAGCCGCCTCGGGCGCCACGATGCCGGTCACGAACCCGCGCACCGGCGCCGAGATCGACCGCGTGCCCGAGGCCGGGCCCGAGGACGCAGACCGCGCCATCGCCGCCGCCGCGACGGCGTTCGAGACCTGGCGCCTCACCCCCATGCTTGAGCGGGTCCGCATCCAGAAAGCCTGCGCCGCCGCCATGCGCGAAGCGGCGCCCGGGATCGGCGCCGCGCTCCACGCCGAACTCGGCCGTCCGCTGGCGGGCTGCATCGGCGAGATCGCCCGCTCCGCCGACCTGCTCGACGTCTATGCCGAGGAAGGGCTGCGCCTCACCGCCTCGGTCGCGCTGGGCGCGGCGCCGGGCGAGAAGACCATGGTCACCCGCGACCCGGTCGGCGTGGTCGTCGCCATCACGCCGTTCAACTACCCGGTGACGCTGCTGATGTTCAAACTCGGCGCCGCGCTGATCGCCGGGTGCACGCTGGTCGCCAAACCCTCCGAGGAAACCCCGCGCAGCACGCTGATGCTGGCCGAGCTGTTCCACGAGGCGGGCCTGCCCGCGGGCTGCTTCAACGTGGTCACCGGGGGCGGGGCGCTCGGCGAAGCGCTGGTCGCCCACCCGACGCCGCGCAAGATCGCCTTCACCGGCTCCGTCCCCGCCGGAAAGGCCATCGCCGCCGCCGCCGCGGGTACGATGAAGCGCGTGACGCTGGAGCTCGGCGGCCATTCCGCCGCCATCGTCTGCGCCGATGCCGACCTCGACAAGGCGGCCGAGGCCATCGCCCGCCACGGCTTCGCCAACACCGGCCAGTTCTGCTACCGCGTGAACCGCGTCTATGCCGACGCCGCGATCTACGAGGCGCTGCTCGAGCGCCTCAAGACCCGCGCCGAGGCCCTCACCCTCGCCCCGCCGGCGGCGAAGGGGACCTCGGGCCGCTGGTGAACCGCTCCATCTTCGCCACCTCGGAATCCCAGTCGGACGACGCCCGCGCCAAGGGCGCCCGGATCCTCACCGGCGGCGCCCGCGCGACCGGCGCGGGCTTCGACGGCGGCTGGTACTTCCCCCCGACCCTCATCGCCGACGCGACCCCGGACATGGCCGTCATGCAGGCCGAGACCTTCGGCCCCCTCATCGGCATCGCCCCGACGGCCTCGCCGCAAGAGGCCCTCCGCCTCGCCAACGCCTCGCCCTTCGGCCTCGCGGGCTTCGTCTTCACCCGCGACCTCGCCCGCGGCCTGGCCCTGTGCGAGGGGCTCGAGGCCGGGTCCGTCTGGCTCAACGACATCCAGCGCTCCTCCCACCTCGTGCCCTTCGGCGGCATGAAGCAAAGCGGGCTGGGCCGCGAAAAGGGCCGCTGGGGCGTCGAGGCCTATCTCGAATGGAAGACCATCTACCTGAGCTACGAGGCCCCCCTATGATGGAAGACGGCGTGTTCCTGCCCCGCGACCTGCCCATGTGGGCGGACGCGCGGCCGTACCTTGATGTGCGCACCAATGACGAGCACACGGTGATCGCCTATGGCATCGCCCGGATGCTCCTCGACCAGATCCCCGAGGCGGATGAAAGCGTCGTCCTGCCCGCGATCCTGCTGCACGACGTCGGCTGGAAGATGATCCCGCAGGAGCTCCTGCTCGACGCCATCGGCCGCAACCCGACGCGACTCGACCTGGTGCGGGAGCACGAGCTGCACTCGGTGAAGATCGCCCGCGAGATCCTCGAGAAACACAAGCCCGAGGGCGTGGACATCGACGCGGTGCTAGAGATCATCGACGGCCATGACACCACGCGCGAGGCGAAGTCGATCAACGACGCCGTGGTCAAGGACGCCGACAAGGGCTGGCGCTCGACCCCCCACGGGATGCGCACCATCGAGGGTTGGTACGATTGCGGCCTGCCCTGGGTGATCTCGATGCTGGAAGAGAGGTCGAACGACCGGATGCTGACCGCCCCCGGCAAGGCGCTGGCCGAGGGCCAGACCGCCGCGGTGAAGGCGGAACTGATGCTGGGTCGCTATTTGGGAGGGGCGGATGCGTGATCTTGGACTGACGGACAAGCGGGTGGTGGTGACCGGCGCCGCGGGCGGGCTGGGCCGCGCCTTCGCGCTGGCCTTCGCCGATGCGGGCGCGCGGGTGACGTCCGCCGATCTGGACCTTGCGGGCGCCGAGGAGACGACGCGCCTGATCGAGGGCGCGGGCGGAACCGGCTGGGCCGCGCAGGCCGACGTGTCCAGCACCGAAAGCTGCCGGGCGCTGGCGGCCGAGGCGTCGGCGCGGATGGGCGGGCTCGACGTGCTGGTGAACAACGCCGCCGTCTATGCGGGGCTGGAGCGCCGCCCGTTCGAGGAGATCGACGAGGCGGTCTGGGACAAGGTCATGGCCGTCAACGTCAAGGGCGTCTGGCAGTCGACCCGCGCCATGGCCCCGCTGCTGAAGGACGCGGGCGGCGGCGCGGTGGTCAACGTCGCCTCGGCCACCGTGTTCTCCGGCTCGCCGCAATGGATGCATTACGTCGCCTCCAAGGGCGCGGTGATCGCCATGACGCGCTCCATGGCGCGGGAGCTTGGGGACCACGAGATCCGGGTCAACGTGCTCGCCCCCGGCTTCACGCTGACCGAGGCGAGCCTTGACCTGATCGAGGATGCGCGCAGCTACGGCGTCGCGCGCGGGGCGCTGAAACGGGCGGCCGAGGTCGAGGACATCGTGGGCGGGGCGCTCTACCTCGCCTCGCCGCTGGCCTTGTATGTGAGCGGCCAGACGCTGGTCGTCGATGGCGGCCGGCAGTTCATCTGAGAGGGGGGCAAGACCATGGTGAAGGTGATTTTCCTGGAGGCGGACGGGACCCGGCGCGAGGTCGACGCGCCCGCGGGCGAGCCCTTGATGTTCGCGGCGCGGGATGCGGGGGTCGAGGGGATCATCGCGGAATGCGGCGGCTCGGCCATGTGCGCGACCTGCCATTGCTACCTGCTCGAGGGGGGCGCGGGCGCGGCCCCGCCCCAGGCCGCCGAGGCCGACACGATCGAGTTCATGGCGCATGAGCCGCAGGAGAACAGCCGCCTGACCTGCCAGCTGGAGGTGACGGAGGCGCTGGAAGGCGCGGTGTTCCAGGTGGCGACGGGCCGCTGAGGGCGCGGGCGCGCGGGGCCGCTGAAGGCGCTTGCGCGCCGGGCCGCCGAGGGCGCCTGCGCCGAACGAAATTCCCGGGGGCGGGCGTCCTGCCCCCGCGTCTCCCGGGCGCGGCGGGGCTGGGACCCCGGCGCGCCGTGTCGGACTGGGCGGACGCGGCGGCGTCCGCCTTTTTTCTTGGGTCGGGAGCCGGGCGCAAGGGGTGGCGCGGCCCTCGGGGGGGGGCGGTGCCCCCCGCTCGGCCCGCGCCGCGCGCCCCGGAGACCGCCGCGGCGGCGAAACCGCCGCGCCAGGCGCGCACGGGGCCGTTGCGGCGGCGTCAGCGGGCCAGGACCCCGCCGTCGATCACCAGCGACGTGCCGGTGACGAAATCCGAGGCCGGGGAGGCGAGGAACAGCGCCGCGCCCTTGATCTCCGCCGCCTCGGCGATGCGGCCCGCGGGGGTGTAGGCGGCGAACTGCGCCTCCTGCTCGGGGCTGCGCGGGCGCGTTTCCGTGCGGAAGAACCCGGGGCAGAGGGCGTTCACCTGCACGCCGTGGGGGGCGTATTGCACCCCCAGCTCGCGCGCCAGCCCAACCGCGGCGGCCTTGGTGGCGGCATAGGCCGGGCGCGGCGACAGGCCCGCCGGGGCGGCATGGCCCCACATCGAGGCGACCAGGATCACCTTCCCCGACCCTTGCGCCGCCATCCCCCCCAGCACCGCGCGGCAGGTATGGACCATCCCGTCGAGGTTCACCGCCTGCACCCGGGCGAACTCCGCCGGGTCGGCCTCGTGGAACAGCGCGCCGGTGCGGTCCGAGACCCCGGCATTGGCGACGCAGATGTCGATCCGCCCCCAGCGGGCGCGGGCCGAGGCGGCGGCGGCCGGGACCGCCCCGGGGTCCGTCACGTCGCCGGGAAGGGCCAGCGCCTCGGCCCCCGCGTCGCGCAGGGCGGCGCAGGCGGCGGCGAGCGCGGCTTCATCCCGGTCGATCAGCGCCAGCCGCGCGCCGCCGCTCGCCAGCGCCTCGGCGATGGCGCGCCCAAGGCCGAAACCGGCGCCGGTGACCAGCGCGACCTTGCCGCGGACGTCGAACAGCGCCGCGGCGTCCGGCCCTGGCCCTGGCCCCGCCCCGCTCATCCCTGCTTCTGCCGGCGGGCGGCGAAATCGGCGAACCAGTCCAGCGCCGCGGGGTTCTTCGTCGCGTCCCGGCTCGCCACCGTCTCCGGCGCCGCGCCCAGCAGCAGCTTGCGCACCGGCACCTCCATCTTCTTGCCGGTCAGCGTCACCGGGATCTCCGGCACGGCCAGCACCGCGTCGGGCACATGGCGCGGGCTGCGCTCGGACCGCAGGCGGCTGAAGATCTCGGAGCGCAGATCGAGGCTCAGCTTCTCCCCCTCGGCCATCTGCACGAAAAGCGGCATGTAATACCCGCCCCCCGGCTCCTCGATGCAGACGATCAGCGAATCCGCGATCTCGGGGAAGGTCTCGATCGTCCGGTAGATCTCGGCCGAGCTGATGCGCACCCCGAACCGGTTCAGCGTGGCGTCCGAGCGGCCCAGCACGAAGGCCCCGCCCCCCGGCGTGAAGCGCGCCCGGTCGCCATGCCGCCAGGTCCCGGGGAACTCCTCGAAATAGCTCGCGGTATAGCGCGCGAACCCCTCGTCGCCCCAGAAGAACAGCGGCATCGAGGGCATGGGCGCGCGGATCACCAGCTCGCCCACCTGGTCCACCACCGGGGTCCCGGCGTCGTCGAACGCCGCCGCGTCGACCCCCAGCGCCGGGGCCTGGATCTCTCCCGCCCTTGTCGGCAGCAGGGGCGATCCGGCGAGGATGCCGGAGCAGAACTCCGTCCCCCCCGATTGCGAACTCACCCAGATGCCCGGCTTCACCGCCTCCAGCGCCCAGGCGAAGGTCTCGGGCGTCGAGGGCGAGCCGACCAGCATCACCGATTGCAGCGCCGAGAGGTCATGGTCCCGCCCCGGCGCGATCCCCTGGCCGCGCACCATCTGGATATAGGTGGGCGAGACGCCGAGCACGGTGGCCCGGGATTCGGCGGCGATCTTCCACAGGAGCCCCGCATCCGGGTGCGCCGGGTGCCCGTCATAGAGCACCGCGCGCCCGTTCATCAGCGGGCCCCACATCAGCGTGTTCCACACCATCCACCCGGTGGTGGAGTAGAAGAACAGCGCCCCGCCCGGCTCGATCTCGAAATGGAAGGCGGCGGACTTGTAGTGCTCCAGCACCACGCCGTGATGCCCGTGCACGATGGGTTTCGGCAGCCCCGTGGTGCCGGAGGAGAACAGGACCCAGAGCGGGTGGCTTGAGTCGACGCGGGCATAGTCGAACGCCGCGGGCGCCTCCCCCGCAAGCATCTCGTCCCACGCCGCCACCTCGCCCCCGAAGGCAGGCATCGCCGCGCCGGGCAGGTAGTCCAGCGTCACCAGCGTCTCCGCCGTCGGCAGCGCGGGCAGGATCCGCTCCAGGTCCGCCGTGCGCGCGTAATCCTTGCCGCCATAGCGGTAGCCGTTGACGGCGAAGACCAGCTTCGGCTCGATCTGGGAGAACCGGTCGATCACCGTCTGGGCGCCGAATTCGGGCGCCGCGGACGACCACACCGCGCCGATGGCGGTGGTGGCGAGCATGGCGATCACCGCCTCGGGGATGTTGGGCATGTAGGCGACGACGCGGTCCCCGGGGCCGAGGCCCATGGCCCGCATCCTCGTCGCCAGCTTGCGGACCGAGGCCCCCACCTCGGCCCAGCTCATCTCCGCCATCGGGCGCAGTTCCGAGGAATGGTGCAGCATGGCGCGGGCCGGGTCGCCCTTGCGCTCGTTCCTCAGCACGTGCTCGGCGTAATTCAGCCGCGCGCCGGTGAACCAGCGGGTGCGGGGCATGGGATCGGCGGTCATCACCGCCTCGATCTCCCCGTCCGAGATGATGTCGAAATAATCCCAGACCGCCGACCAGAACGCCGCCGGATCGGCGATGGACCAGGCGTGGAGGTCGGAATAGCCCTCGAAGCTCCGCCCCCGGCGCGACAGGAAGCGCAGGAAACGGGTCAGGTTGGCGCGGGCGCGGCGGTCCTCATCCGCCTCCCACAGCAGGTCCCCCTCGGCGACGGTCATCATTCCATCCACGGCTGCGCTCCGAAATTCTCGAGGGTGGGGATGACGACATTGGCGCGGTCGCCCTCGGGCGCCGCGTTGAACGCCGCCTCGTCGCGGATGCCGGTGGTCACGCCGATGGCGAAGGCCCCGGCGCGGCGGGCCATGACGATCTCCAGCTTCGGGTCGTCGCCGATCACGATCATGTCTGCGAAGGCCGCGCCGGTCATCTCCGCCGCCATCTCCAGCCCCGCGGCCTCGGGTTTGCCGAACACCGTCACCGGGACCTCGGTCGCGTTCTCAAGCGCCGCGGCGATGGCGCCCGAGATCCCCAGCAGCCGCCCGCCCGCGCCGGCGAAATAGGGCGCGACGGACCCGGCGAAGGGCTTCGCCCCCGCCCAGACCGCCTGCACCACCGCCTCCAGCTCCGCCGCGCCGAAATCGCTTGTGTAGCCGAGCATCACGGCTTCCACGTCCTTGGCGTTCTCCGCCGTCGGGGCCACCACCTCGATCCCCGCATCCTGCATCGGCACGGCGGTGCCGTCGCCGCCGAGCACCATGGCCCGCTTGATCCCCATCGCCGCCATCCGCGCGGCGCCGACCACGGCGGGGGTCAGCAGCTTGCCCGCCTCGACCATGATCCCGGCGTCGGCCAGGCGGGGGTCGTAATGCGCGGGCGGGAAGAAGGTGCCGTTGGTATAGGCGATCACCTCCATCCCCCTGGCGCGGCAGGCCTCCATCGCCTCGATGGCGCCGGGCAGGGCCTCGTAGGTCCCCGTGGCCTTGTCCATCATCGCCAGGGTGCCGTCGATGTCGAAAATGGCTGCGGTATAGCGGGTCATGCGGCGCCCCCTTTCAGTTCGAGCGTGAAGCCCGGTTTCTCGATCTTCACATGGCCGAGGCCTTTCTTGGCGGTCAGGCCCTTCACCAGGTCCACGACGGGGCGCGATTTCGGATCGTATATCCGCCGCGCAGGCCCCGCCGCCTTCATCGCGTCCACCTGGTCGGCGGGCATGACGGCGCGCAGCAGGAACTCCTCGTCCGAATACTGCTTGCCGATCCTGGCCCGCAGCTCATCGAGGCTGGCCATCTTCGGCTCGGCCTCCAATTCCTTGGCGCGTTTCGAGGACTTGATCCGGTCCTCCACCTGCGGGTCCAGCGGCATCGCCGGGGCGCCGAAACGGCCGAGCACATAGCGCGTGACCTCGTCCGGCACGGTGGCGTAGCGCTCCCCCGACAGCACGTTCAGCAGCGCCTGCGTGCCCACGACCTGGCTGAACGGCGTGACCATGATCGGATAGCCGAGATCGGCGCGGACCTTCTCCACCTCCGCCAGCACCTGCGGCAGAAGATGGAGGCGCTTGGTCTCGGCCAGCTGGCGCTTCATCGTGCCCATCATCCCGCCGGGCATCTGGTGGCGGAAATAGGCGCGGTCGAACTCGCCCGGAACCCCGTGCTGCAGCCCCTCGGCCTGCGCCAGCGCGGTGAAATAGGCGCCCATCTCGGCCGCCGCCTCGTCGTCGACATCCACCGAGTGCCCGAGGTCCCGCAGGTTGGCGATGATGTTGAGCATCGAGGGCTGGGACGTCCCGTTCGCCGCCGGTCCCGCCGCGGTGTGCAGGCAGGGCGCGTCCTCGGCGGCTTCCAGGTAGCTGAACGGGCCGAGGCCGATGGTGCAGTGGGAATGGAACTCCAGCGGCGCCGCCCCGCAGGCCGCCTTCAGCGCGGGCATCAGCGTCCGCGCGCGTTCCGGCGTCACCAGCCCGCCGGGGTCTTTCAGATACAGCTTGTCGAAATGCCCCGAGGCGGTCAGCCGCCGCGCGGCGTCGGCGAAATGGGCGTCGTCATGCAGCGGCGACAGGGTGAAGGTCAGCGCCGCCACGATCTGCCCGCCCCCCGCCTTGCGGGTGATCTGCGCCATGTTCAGCATCGCCGGCACGTTGTTCATCGGGTCCATCACGGCGAAGCGGTCGATGCCGTTGTTCACGAGCAGGCGGAAGGCGAACTCCATCAGCTCTTCGCTTGCCGTCTCCCACGAAATGAAGCGCATCCCGGTGGTCAGGAAGCTCAGCTTCGTCGTGGGGCACGCCGCGCGGAACAGGCGCAGGCGCTCCCACGGGTCCTCCTGCTTGAAGCGCACGGCGACGGCCATGTGGGTCGAGGTGGTGAAGTCGATCGCCTCGAAGCCCACCCGCTCCATCACCGGGGCGATCTGCAGCATCATGCCGGTGTCGAGGCCGGTGGCGCCCCAGTTGGACTGGTTGCCGTCGCGGACGGTGGTGTCGATCAGGGTGACGTCAGTCATTTCGGCGCCTCCGCCATGCGGGCGAGCAGCCCGGGAAGGTAAGTGGTGTCCACGCCGCCCGCGCGGAACGTCTCCTCCGCGGTGATGGCGGCATGGAGGGCGGCGTTGGTCTTCACCCCCTCCAGCACGCAGGTCCGCAAGGCCGCCTGCATCACGTCCAGCGCCGCCTCGCGCGTCTCGCCCCAGGCGATCAGCTTGGCGACCATGCTGTCGTAATGGGGCGGGATCATCGCGCCGGGCTGCATGTGGGTGTCGACGCGCAGGCCGGGCATGTGCGGGAACCACGCCTCGGTCACCCGGCCGGGGCTGGGCATGAAGCCATTGTCCGGGTCCTCGGCGTTCAACCGGCATTCCACGGCGTGACCGCCCAGGCGGATGTCGTCCTGGCCGATCGTCAGGGGCCGCCCCTCGGCGATGGAGATCTGCAGCGCGATCAGGTCCAGCCCCGTGATCGCCTCGGTCACCGGGTGCTCCACCTGCACGCGGGCGTTCATCTCGAGGAAATAGAACGCCTCCCGCTCCACGTCGACGAGGAACTCGACGGTGCCGAGCGAGCGGTAGCCGATATGCCGCGCATAGCCCACCGCCGCGTCCAGCAGCCCCTGCCGCAGCGCCGGGGGCAGGCCCGGCGCGGGCGCCTCCTCGACCAGTTTCTGATAGCGGCGCTGGACCGAGCAGTCGCGTTCGCCTGCATGGATCACCGTCTCGCCGTCCGAGATGATCTGCACCTCGACATGCCGCCCCACGGTGACGAAGCGTTCCAGGTACACCCGCCCGTCCCCGAAGGCCGCCGCGGCCTCGGAGATGGCGAGGTCAAGCTGCGGCCCGAGGTCTTCCTTGCGGTCCACCCGCTTCATCCCGCGCCCGCCGCCGCCGGAGACGGCCTTGATGAGCATCGGGAAGCCGACCTTTTCGGCCAGCGCCTCGGCCTCTTCGACCGTGTCCACCGACCCGCCGGGGGTCAGGGGGGCGCCCGCGGCCTCGGCATGGCTGCGCGCCGTCAGCTTGTCGCCCACGGCGGCGAGGTTCTCGGGCGAGGGGCCGATGAAGATCAGCCCGTGCTCGGCGCAAGCCTCTGCCAGCGCACGGTTTTCCGACAGGAAGCCATAGCCCGGGTGGATGGCGTCGCAGCCCGTGCCCTTGGCGGCCTCGACCACGGTTTCGACCCGCAGGTAGCTCTGCGTCGCGGGCGCGGGGCCGAGGACCACCGCCCGGGTCGCAAGCCGCGCCCCGAGGCTTTCGCGATCCGCCTGGCTCACGCCCAGCACGGTCTCGATGCCGAGCGCCCGGCAGGTGCGGATGATGCGCACCGCGATCTCGCCCCGGTTGGCGATGAAGATGCGGCGGATGGGGGTGATGGTCATGGCGGATCACGCCGCGGGGGCGATGCGCAGCAGCGGCGCGCCGTGCTCCACCAGCTCGCCGTCGGGGGCGATGATCTCGGTGATCGTGCCCGCGATCCCGGCGGTGACCGAGTTCATCAGCTTCATCACCTCGATGATGCCGACCACGGTGTCCTCGGTGACGCTGTCGCCCACCTTCACGAAGGGCTCGGCCCCCGGTTTCGGCGCGCGGTAGAAGGCGCCCAGCAGCGGCGCGGGCACCTCCGAGCCGCCGCCCGAGGCGGTGACCGGCGCGGGCACGGCGGCGGCGGCAGGGGCGGGCGCGGGGGCCTCGGCGGCAGGCGCCGGGGCGGGGGCCGCCGGGGCGGCGGGCGCGGCGGCCATCGCCCCCTTGCGCCGCAGCTCCAGCTTCAGGTCGCCCATCTCCAGCTTCAGCTCGTCGAAATCCGATTTCTCGACCAGCGACAGGATCTCGTCGATATCGGCGCGCGTCAGTCCGCTCATCCCGCTTCCCTTTCCTCCCGGGCGCGGGGGCGGCCCCCGCGCAGTCGAGGCCGGACGCTAGGGACGCGGACCCGGCCGCTCAATCGGGCGCAGCCCAGGGTTTCACCCCGTGAAACCTTGGCGAATACCGGAACGGCGGAGGGAGCGGCGGCGGATCAGGCCCGGCGCGCCAGCCGGTCCGCGATCTCCCGCGCCGCCCGCGCCGCGGGCTCGGCGAAGCGCGCGGCCCCGGCGGCGCGGCCCAGCACCCGGCGGGTCCAGGTGATGTTGATCGACCCCGGGACATGCGCCCCCAGCCGCACCGCGACCCCGAGCGATTCCCGCCCGTCATCGCGCACCGCCCGCCCCTCGTCGAAATCGCCGCCGAAATCGGGGTCGCGCAGCGCGTAGCCCGCGCTGCGGACCTCGGCCAGCACCTGCTCCACGTAAGCCGCGCTGCGGGCCAGCCGGTCGCCCTTGCGCGCGGACCGCCGCAGGCTCTCCAGCACCGCCTCCCGCTCCGCCGCCGGACAGGCCGCCAGGTAGGCGCGCCCCGAGGCCGAGCGCAGCATGTTCACCCGGAACCCCGCCGGTCCCAGCGCGATGTCGTCGAAATAGGCGCGCGAGACATTGGTCTCGATCACCTCCATATGCGTCAGCCGCGGCACGGCGACGACGGATGGCCAGCGGATCTCCTCGGTCAGCGCTTTCAGGACGGGCGAGGCGACCTCCATCAGCGCGTGGTCCCGGTCCATCCGCCCCGCCATCTCGGCAAGCGAATAGGAGGGGACATAGGCGTCGTCCACCATCCGCCGCCAGGCGACGCCCTGTTCCTGCAGGGTCTTGAGGATCCGCAGCAAGGAGGCCTTGGGGATGCCGGACATCCGGTGCAGGTCATGCAGCGTGCAGGCGCCCGAGGTCTGCAAGAGGTGCAGCACCTCGAGGCCCCGCGCCAGGGACTGGATCGACTTCACCTGGCTTTCGCGCATCCCCGGGCCTCTCCTTGCGACGCGCGCAAGGAGAGGCCCGGGGGGCGGCGGCGTCCAGCGGCGGTTCGGGCTTGCCCGCGCGGGGGCGGGGCGGACAGGATGCGCGGGAACCGGCCGGGGGAGGGCGCGATGGTGGAAGACGCGGGCAAGGCGGGGCAAGAGACGCACGAGGGCGGCTGCCTCTGCGGCGCCGTGCGGTTCCGCACCACGGGCGCGCCCGCCAAGGCGGTGGCCTGCCATTGCCGCGGCTGCCAGCTGCGCACCGGCTCGGCGCTGGGCGTGTCGGCCTATTTCCCCGAAAGTCAGGTCGAAATCCTGTCCGGCGAGCTCCGCCCCTATACCTTCACCACCGAGTCCGGGCGCGATTTCACCAACCATTTCTGCGCGATCTGCGGCGGGCAGGTGATGTGGCGCCTCGAGGCGCTTCCGGGCCTGCTCGGCCTCGCCGCCGGGATGTTCGACCCGCCGAGCTTCTGGTTCGCGGTGGAGCGCGAGGTCTTCGCCCGCTCCCGCGCGTCGTTCCTGTCCCTCTCGGTCGCGGACAGCCACGACACCTCCCCCGGCTACGCCCCCTGCCGGGCCGAGGACCCGGCGCGCATGGGCGGCTGAGGGCGCCGCCTGCCGCCAGGGGACGCCGCAAGGGCGTTGAGCCGCGCGGCCGCCTCGGCTATCACGCGCCTCCCCTCCGCCCCCTCCCCCTGCGCGAGCGAATCCCATGCAATCCGATCTCCCCCTCACCGACGCGCTGGGCGTCGATTTCGGCTCGTCCAACACCGCCGCCGGCGCGCTTTTCGCCGACGGGCCGCGGCTGGTGCCGCTGGAGAAGGGGGCCGAGACCATCCCCACGGCGGTGTTCTTCGAGGATGACGGCGGCGACATGCTGATCGGCGCCGCCGCCGACGCCGCGATGCTCGAGGGCGAGGAGGGCCGCTACATGCGCGCCCTGAAACTCGTCCTCGGGGCGCCGTTGATGCGCGAGACGCGGCGCATCGGGCGGCGGCAGGTGACGCTGATCGACGTGGTGGCGCAGTTCCTGTCGGTGGTGAAGGCGCGGGCCGAGGCCGGGGCCGGGCGGCGCTTCACCCGCGTGGTCTCGGGCCGCCCGGTGCGCTTCCACGCCGACCCCGCCCGCGATGCGCAGGCCGAGGCGGACCTGCGCGAGGCGTATCTGGCCGCCGGGTTCGCGGAGGTGACCTTCCTCCCCGAACCCGAGGCCGCCGCCATCGGTTATGGCGCCGCGGCGCTGGATGGGGCCGCGGGGCTGGGCCTGATCGTCGATATCGGCGGCGGCACCTCGGATTTCACCCTGTTCCGCGCCGACCCGGACGCGCCGCGCGGGCTGGCGCTGCTCGGATCGGGCGGCCTGCGCGTGGGCGGCGCGGATTTCGACCGGCAGCTGGGCTTCGACCATGTCGCGCCGCTGCTGGGCAAGGGCTCGCCCATCCGGGTCGAGATCGGGTCGGGCGCCCACCCGGCCCCGCAGGGGATCTACCGGGACCTCGCGAGCTGGGAGAAGATCCCCTTCCTCTACACCGCGCAGACCCGGCGCGAGGTGGAGAAGATGCGCCGCCTGGCCGAGGCGCCGGAGAAGCTCAAGCGCCTCGAGCGGTGCCTCGAGCTGGAGCTGGGCCACGAGCTGGCCTTCGCCGTCGAGGCGGCGAAGATCGCGGCGAATGGCGGCGGCGAGGACGGCGTGCGCCTCGGGATGCTTGAAGCGGGCCTGCGGGCGCCGCTGGACGGCGCCGACCTGCGCGGCTCGACCGACCCCTGGGCCGAGAAGATCGCCGCGGCGGCGGCCGAGACGCTGGCAACGGCGGGCGTCGGGCCGGAGGCGGTGGGGACGGTGTTCCTCGTCGGCGGCTCGAGCCTCATGCACCCGGTGCGGGACGCCATGGCCGCGCTGTGCCCGGGGGCGGAACAGCGCTCGGCGCGGGCCTTCACGGCGGTGGGCGAGGGGTTGGCGCTGGCCGCCGGGGGGTGAGGCGGGGGCTTCCGCCCCCGGTCCCCCGACCAAGGGGGCCACGCCCCCTTGGGAACCCCCGAGATTCGTCTGGTGCGCCTGGAATGGGGGGCGTTGGCGCGGTGTGGGGCGTGGCTGGACCCTGCTGAGAAGCGCCTGAGGGAGGGGACCTCCCTCAGGTCGCAATCCCGAGGGTTGGTCGGGCGCAGGCCGCGTCAAGGACAAGCGGGCTTCGCCCGTCGCCTGCGGCGATCCTTGACCCGGCCTGCGCCCTCCCGCTTGCGGCGTGCGTTGGCGCGGCGCTCAGGCGGGGGTTTCGCCTTCGCCCAGATCCCACCACAGCCCGGCCATGCAGCGCGCGGCGTCGACGGCGCCCGACAGCAGCATGTGCTCATCCGGCGCGTGCTGCGAGCAGGCGCGGTAGGAATGCGGGACCCACACCGTCGGCAGCCCGAGGATGTCCTGGAACAGGTCGTTCGGCAGCGACCCGGCGAGGTTCGGCAGGATATGCGGCGCCGCCCCCGCCGTGCGCTCCAACGAGCCCGCCACGAACCGCACCCAGGGGTGGTCCGGCGACAACCGCGTCGCCTTGAACGCCACGTCGCCGGGGACCAGCCTCACCGCCCCGAACCCCTCGCGGTCGAGATGGCGGCGCAGGGCGGGCAGGATGTCATCCGCATCCGTCCCCACCACGAAGCGCAGCTGGCAGGTGGCGCGG
Source organism: Rhodovulum sp. DZ06 (assembly GCF_050586345.1). NCBI lineage: Bacteria > Pseudomonadati > Pseudomonadota > Alphaproteobacteria > Rhodobacterales > Paracoccaceae > Rhodovulum > Rhodovulum sp. DZ06. The sequence continues at coordinate 111,458 of NZ_JBOCEF010000004.1, read as the reverse complement.
GCGCTGGGCGAGATCGCGTTGACCGGCGCCTCGGGGCGGCCGGAACTCATCGCCAACACCGCGAAGCTGTTCCAGCCATAGGCGCGCTCGGCCGGGCTCAGCCCCGGCTCGCCCCAACTGGGGTCGATCGCGGGGCCGGACGCTTCCTCGATCGGCAGCCCCGCCAGCGCGGCGCGGATGTCGTCCGTCAGGCTGGTCGGCCGCCACTCGGGGATCTTCAGCGCCCCGTCCGGCGTGGCGATGGAGGCGATGGCATGGGCCAGCACCTGCGCCGGGTCGCGCAGCAGCCCGCCCCAGTTGCCCGAATGATGCGCCCCGTCGCGCAGATCCACCTCCAGGTCGAAATTCACCGCCCCGCGCGAGCCCATGAACAGCGTCGGCCGGTCCGGCTGCAGCCGCGGCCCGTCCGAGGCGATCAGCACGTCGGCCGAAAGGCGGTCCCGATGCGCCTCGAACAGGGCGCCGAGGCCGGGGGACCCCGCCTCCTCGCCCGTCTCGATCACCAGCTTGAGCGAGAACCCAAGCCGCCCGCGCGCCGCCAGCACCGCCTTCAGCGCCCCGAGATTGATCAGCAGCTGGCCCTTGTTGTCCGCCGTCCCGCGGCCGTACAGCCGGTCGCCCACGCGCGTCACCGCGAACGGGTCCATCCCGTCCGACCACGCCCCCGCCTGGCCATGCACCGTGTCGCCATGGCCATAGCACAGCACCGTCGGCCCCCCGTCCTCCAGCCGCTCGGCCAGCAGGAACGGGCCGTGCGCCGGGTCGGGGTTGGGCATGATCTCCCACGCGAAGCCGAGATCCTCCAGCAGCGGAACCGCCCCCTCGCGCAGCACCCGCTCCAGCGCGGCGTGGTTGCCCGGGACCTGGCTTTCCGACGGCAGGGCGACCAGGGCGTGAAGCGCGGCTTCGAAAGCGCCCCCGGCGGCCCAGCTTTCGGCGGCGGTGACGGCGGCGTCGCGAGAGGCGGTCATGGCAGGTCCTTCTCGTGGCATTCCCCCAACCGATAGCGCCTGCGGCGGCGCGGGGTAAGCGGGACGTGGCGCAAGCCGCCCCGCTGCGCGCCCCGCTCGCCCCATGCGCGAAACCGCCCCGGCGCGCCGTTCCACTCCGCGGAAGCCGCACCGCAAGCGGCCTTGCGTTCCGCAACCCGGGGGCGGCATTGTCGGACGATAACAATTCAGAATCCTTGGGAGGATCCATCCATGAAACCGCTCTTCGCGGGGCTCGCCGCAGCCGCCGCCCTCTCGCTGTCCGCCTTCGCCGCCCAGGCCGCGGACACCACCATGCGCATCTCGCTCCAGCTGCCGCTCAAAAGCCATCTCGGGCAGAACCTGGCGATGTTCAAGGAGGAGGTCGAGAAGACCTCGGGCGGCGCCGTCGAGGTGCAGATCTATGACAGCGCCCAGCTCTACAAGGACAAGGAAGTCCCGCAGGCCGTCGGCTCCGGCGCCATCGAGGCCGGCGTCGCCTCGCTGACCCGCTACGTGGGCGACATCCCGGCGGTGGACATCTTCTACCAGCCCTTCCTGTTCGACACCGAGGAGAAGGTCCGCAAGGCCGTCGCCAAGGACGGCCCGATCCGCGGCCCGATCGACGCCGCCATCGCCGAGACCGGCTCCACCGTCCTGTGGTGGCAGGCCTATGGCGGCGCCGTGATGCTGTCCAATGGCGGCCCGATCAAGACCCCCGCCGACATGGAGGGCAAGAAGGTCCGCGTCTTCGGCAAGACCCTCGGCGACTTCACCGAGGCCGCCGGCGGCGCGCCCACCATCATCTCCGGCTCCGAGCAGTACCTCGCCTACCAGCGCGGCACCGTCGACATCGGCATGACCGGCGTCTCGGGCGTGCGCTCGCGCAGCCTGTGGGAGGTGATGGACACCATCACCGTCACCAACCATGCGGATATCGAGTTCATCGTGGTCGTGAACACCGACTGGTGGAACGGCCTGCCCGCCCAGCACCAGGAGTGGATCAGCGCCGCCGCCGCCAAGGCCGAGGCCTCGGTCCGCGACGAGATGGCGAGCATCGAGGCCCGCGCCTACGACGCCGCCAAGGCCGAGGGGATGAACATCTACACCCCCACCGCCGCGGAACTGGACGCCTGGAAGGCCGTCTCGCAGCCCGTCTATGACGCCTATCTCGCCAAGACCGGCGAGATGGGCGCGAAGATGATGGACGCCGCCAAGGGCTTCTGAGGCCGCTTCGCCCCCACGGGAGGCGCCCCGCGCGCCTTCCCTTTGCGCAGTCCGGCGCGGCCCCGCCTCCGGGCGGGGCCGCGCCCCGTCCGCGCCCCCTTCTCCCGTCATGACCCTTCGAAAGGGCCCGCGATGATCGCCGCGTATCTCGCCGTGGAGCGCCTGCTGGCCTGGGCCTCGGCCCTGCTGCTCGCCGCCACCGGCGTGTTCCTGAGCTGGGAGGTCGTCTCCCGCTATTTCTTCAACGCCCCCACGATCTGGGCGGCGGAGCTGAGCCAGCTCTGCCTGATCTGGGCATGCCCGATGGCGATGGGCTGGGCGCTGTCCGAGCGCCGCCACATCCGCGTCGACGCCGTGACCCGCCTCCTCGGGGACCGCGCCCGGCAGGTCGCGGAACTGGTCGCGCTGCTCGCCGTCGCCATCTTCGCCGCGGTGGTCACGGTCTATGGCTTCGACATCTTCCATGACAGTTTCGAGCGCGGGCGGACCACGGGCACCATGCTCGACCTGCCCGCCTGGATCCCCGAGGCGTCGATCCCCGCGGGGTTCGGCCTGCTCTTCATCTCCGCCCTCGTGAACATGGCCCGCACCTGGAAAGACGGCGCGCCGAAACCGGACGGGGAGATCCACGAATGACCGTCATCCTGATCCTCGCGGCCCTGTTCGGGCTGCTGCTGATCGGCGTGCCCGTGGCCTTCGCGCTGGGCGGGCTGGGGCTGGGGCTGCTGGTGACCGGCGGATTCTCGCCGCTCATGGCGCCGCAGGCCGCGCTCTCGGCGCTCGACGGGTTCATCCTGCTGGCGGTGCCGCTGTTCCTCTTGATGTCCAACATCCTGCTCAAGGGCGGCGTGGGGCGGGACCTCTTCGCCGCGGTGCAGGCCTGGGTCGGGCACCTGCCCGGGGGCGCCGCCGTCGCCACGATCCTGTCCTGCGGGATCTTCGCCGCCATCTCCGGCTCCTCCGTCGCCACCGCGGCCACCATCGGCACCGTGGCGGGGCCCGAGATGATCCGCGCCGGCTACCAGAAGCGTTTCGTCTACGGCCTGCTCGCCGCCGGGGGCACGCTCGGCATCCTGATCCCGCCCTCGATCCCGCTCATCGTCTACGGGTTCGTGACCGAGGAATCCGTCATCGCCCTGTTCATGGCAGGGATCGGCCCGGGGCTGGCGCTCGTCGGCCTGTTCATCGTCTACTCGATCCTCTCGGCCATGTTCCTGCAGGACTACACCCCCGCCCCCAAGGCGACGTGGGAGGAGCGGATGCAGGCCTCGCTCCGCGCCCTGCCGACGGCGGCGCTGGCGGCGGTGATCCTCGGCGGCATCTACACGGGCGTCTTCACCCCGACCGAGGCGGCGGCGGTGGGCTTCGCCTTCGCGCTCCTCATCACCGGGGTCATCCTGCGCTCCCTGACGCTGGCCAAGCTGTGGGAGGCGGTGAAGGAATCCATGTCCACCACCGTCGCCATCCTGCTGATCATCGCGGGGGCCAAGATCTTCGGCAAGGCGATCACCCTGTGGCGCATCCCGCAGGACATCTCGATGCTGATCGCCGAGCATGTCGCCACGCCCCTCGGCCTCATCATCGTCGTCTCGCTGGTGCTGCTGGCCATGGGCCTGGTGTTCGAGGCGCTCTCCATGGTCCTGATCATGACCCCGGTGCTGCTGCCCGCCGCCATGGCGATGCGCTTCGATCCGATCTGGTTCGGCATCTACATGGTGGTGATGGTGGAATGCGCGCTGATCACGCCGCCCGTGGGCCTCAACCTCTATGTCATCCAGTCCGTCACAAAGGCGCGGCTGGGCGAGGTCGCCCGCGGCACGCTGCCGTTCCTCGGGCTGATGCTGCTGATCGTGGCGCTTCTGTATGCCTGGCCCGACCTCGCGCTCTACATTCCCTTCAAGCTCTGAGAGGCGCTCCCCATGACCTCCGCCCCCGACGCGCTGCGCGCGCTGCTCGCCCAGCCCGGCATCCTGCCGATGCCCTGCTGCTTCGACCCGCTCTCGGCCAAGATGATCGAACAGGCGGGCTTCCCGCTGACCTTCATGTCCGGCTTCGCCGCCTCGGCCGCGCGGCTGGGGATGCCCGACACCGGCCTGATGTCCTATGCCGAGGTCGTCGACCAGGGCCGCAACATCTGCGACGCCGTCCGCTTCCCGGTGATCGGCGACGGCGACACCGGGTACGGCAACCCGATGAACGTCGCCCGCACCGTCCGCGGCTTCGCGAAGGCCGGTTTCGGCGCGGTGATGATCGAGGACCAGGTCTCCCCCAAGCGCTGCGGCCATGTCGCGGGCAAAGCCGTGGTGGGGCGCGAGGAAGCCGAGCTGCGCATCCGCGCCGCCGCCGATGCGCGCGCGGAAGAGGGCTCGGACATCCTGATCCTCGCCCGCACCGATGCGCGCCATGAGCACGGGCTGGCCGAGGCCATCCACCGCGCCCAGCGGTTCCGGGAGCTCGGGGCCGACATCCTCTTCGTCGAGGCCCCCCATTCGGTCGAGGAGATGCGCACCATCTGCGCCGAGGTGGACGGCCCGAACATGGCCAACATGGTCGAGGGCGGCGCCACCCCGGTCCTGCCCCCGGCCGAGCTCGGCGATATCGGCTACCGCATCGCCGCCTACCCGCTGACCCTGCTCGCCGCCTCGATGAAGGCCATGGCCGATACGCTCGAGGCGATGAAGACCGGGCTTCCGGCGGAAGACACGCTGATGCCCTTCGCCGACCTCAAGCGCCGCATCGGCTTCGAGGAGTATTTCGAGGCCGAGCGCAAATACGCGGTCGCGCGCGAGTAATCCCCCCGGGGGGCGGGTTTCGCCCCCCGAAAAGCCGCCCTGCGCCCGCGTTCCACGAATCGACGCGCCGCCCGCGGCTTGCTATACGCCCCCCAAAGACACGCACGCTGCGGCCCGCCCGAGTCCCGCCGCCAGCCCGAGGGAGACCCAGATGCCGTATTACCGTTCCCGCACCTCGACCCATGGCCGCAACATGGCCGGCGCCCGCGGCCTGTGGCGCGCCACCGGCATGAAGGACGATGATTTCGGCAAGCCGATCATCGCCATCGTCAACTCCTTCACCCAGTTCGTGCCCGGCCATGTCCACCTCAAGGACCTCGGCCAGATGGTGGCGCGCGAGGTCGAGAAGGCCGGCGGCGTCGCCAAGGAATTCAACACCATCGCGGTCGATGACGGCATCGCCATGGGCCATGACGGGATGCTCTACTCGCTCCCCTCGCGCGAGCTGATCGCCGACAGCACCGAGTACATGGTCAACGCCCACTGCGCCGACGCCATGGTCTGCATCTCGAACTGCGACAAGATCACCCCCGGCATGCTGATGGCCGCCATGCGCCTCAACATCCCCACCGTGTTCGTGTCCGGCGGGCCGATGGAAGCGGGCAAGGTCGTGCTCGACGGCAAGGAGGTCGCCCTCGACCTCGTCGACGCCATGGTCGCCGCCGCCGATGACAGCTACACGGACGAGCAGGTCTCGGCCATCGAGGCCGCCGCCTGCCCGACCTGCGGCTCCTGCTCGGGCATGTTCACCGCCAACTCGATGAACTGCCTGACCGAGGCGCTGGGCCTGTCGCTGCCGGGCAACGGCTCGACCCTCGCGACCCATGCCGACCGCAAGGGCCTGTTCCTGGAAGCGGGCCGCCTGATCGTCGAGATCACCCGGCGCTATTACGAGCAGGACGACGCCTCCGTCCTGCCGCGCTCCATCGCCTCCTTCGACGCGTTCGAGAACGCCATGTCCCTCGACATCGCCATGGGCGGGTCGACCAACACCGTGCTGCACCTGCTCGCCGCGGCGGTGGAGGGCGAGGTCGGCTTCACCATGGACGACATCGACCGGCTGTCCCGCAAGGTGCCCTGCCTGTGCAAGGTCGCGCCCGCCAAGAACGACGTGCACATGGAGGACGTCCACCGCGCCGGCGGCATCATGGCGATCCTCGGGGAACTCGACCGCGCGGGCCTTCTGCACCGCGACAACCCCACCGTCCATTCGCCCACCATCGGCGAGGCGATCGACCGCTGGGACATCCGCACCACCAACGCCCCCGAGGCGCGCGAGCTGTTCTCCGCCGCCCCCGGCGGCGTGCGCACGGAAGTCGCCTTCTCCCAGTCCCGCCGCTGGCAGGAATATGGCAAGGATCTGGACACCGACCGCACCTCCGGCGTGATCCGCGACAAGGAGAACGCGTTCTCCCAGGATGGCGGCCTCGCGGTCCTGTCGGGCAACATCGCCCTCGACGGCTGCATCGTGAAGACCGCGGGCGTGGATGAGAGCATCCTGGTCTTCTCCGGCCCCGCCAAGGTGTACGAGAGCCAGGACGACGCGGTCACCGCGATCCTGACCGGCAAGGTGGTCAAGGGCGACGTGGTCGTCATCCGCTACGAAGGCCCCCGCGGCGGCCCGGGGATGCAGGAGATGCTGTACCCGACGAGCTACCTGAAATCGAAGGGCCTCGGGAAGGACTGCGCGCTGATCACCGACGGGCGGTTCTCGGGCGGCACCTCGGGCCTGTCCATCGGCCATGCCTCGCCGGAAGCGGCCGAGGGCGGGACCATCGGGCTGGTGAAGGATGGCGACATGATCGACATCGACATCCCGGGCCGCACCATCAGCCTGCGCGTGTCGGAAGAGGAGCTTGCGACGCGCCGCGCGGCGGAAGAGGCCCGCGGCGCCGACGCCTGGTCCCCGGCCAAGCCGCGCAAGCGCAAGGTGTCGACGGCGCTGAAGGCCTACGCCGCCTTCGCCACCTCCGCCGCCAAGGGCGCGGTGCGCGACCTCGATGCGCTGAAGAAGTGATCTCGCGCCTTCGGGCGGCCCACGGGCGGCCCGAAGGCGGGATGATGCGGGGCGGAGGGGGAACCCTCCGCCCCGTTTGCATTTCGCGCCTCCGGGTCCCGCCGGGCGCCGCGGCGGCGCAGCCGACGCTCCGGCGGCGAACGGGGGCCTTGGCCCCCCTGAGCCGCCGGACACGCCCCCTCCCGGATCGGCGCCCCGCCCGGGTGCGGGCGGCCTCGGGGAGGGACAAGCCCCCCGCTCGCCCGCCCGCCCGCGCCCCCTCCACCGCCGCGCCCAGCGTCCCCCGCCGCGCCCGGCGCGGGGGGCTCCCCCACCCCGCGTCCGCCAGGCGGACGCCCCCGCCGCCGCGATCCCCCTCCGCCCCCGCCGCCGCTAGGGTGCCCGCGCATCCCCGGGACCGCCCCGGGACCGCAGGCAGGGAGAAACGCACCATGGCGATCACCGCGCTCGGCTATCTCGGGGTCCGCTCCGACAAGCTCTCCGACTGGACCGACTTCGCGGGCGGCCTCCTCGGGATGCAGGCCGTCGACCGCGGCGGCAAGGCCATGGCCTTCCGCATGGACGACCGGATGCAGCGCCTGCTGGTCTCGGACGAGCCCGGCGAAACCCTCGCCTTCATGGGGTGGGAGGTCGAGACCGCCGCCGACCTGCAAACCTTCGCCGCCCGCCTCTCGAACGCCGGCATCCCGGTCCACGAAGGACCCAGATCCCTCTGCGACCGCCGCTTCGTCGAGGCGCTGATCTGGTGCCACGACCCCGCCGGCAACCGGATCGAGCTGGTCCACGCCCCGATGATCGCCGCGGACCCGTTCCGCCCCGGCCGCCCCATCGGCGGCTTCAACACCGGCCCCCTCGGCATGGGCCACGCCGTGCTGCATGTCGAGGACACCGCCCCGATGCTGCCCTTCTACCGCGACCTGCTGGGCTTTCACGTCTCGGATTACGGCCTGACGCCCTATCCGCTCTGGTTCTTCCACGTCAACGGACGCCACCACTCCTTCGCCATGGTCGGCTCCGGCCAGCAGGGCTTCCACCACTTCATGGTCGAATTCTCGGGCCTCGACGATGTGGGCCAGGGCTACGACCTCGCGCTGCAGGAGGAGGGGCGCCTCGCCTACACGCTCGGCCGCCACACCAACGACTGGATGACCAGCTTCTACGCCAACTCCCCCTCCGGCTTCTTCGTCGAGAACGGCTGGGGCGGGCGCGTCATCGACCCGGCGACCTGGGAGCCGCACGAGACCCATGACGGCCCCTCCTTCTGGGGCCATGAACGCCTCTACCTGCCGGACGAGCCCGGCGGCCCGCGCGAAGCCCTGCGCGACATGCGCCTGAGCGCCGCCGCAAAGGGCATGCAGGCCCCGCCGATGGCCGAGTGCCCCTGGCTCTGGTCCGAACTCTCGAAAGGCGCCGCCCGATGAGCACCCCGGACACGCCCCTCCACGACGTCGCCATCATCGGCTACGGCCCCACCGGCGCGGCGCTGGCGCATCTGCTTTCAGCCTGCGGCCTCTCGGTCCTCGTCCTCGAACGCGAGGCCGCCGCCTGGCATCTCCCCCGCGCCGTCCATTTCGACGACGAGACCATGCGCATCCTGCAATGGTGCGGCGCGGCGGAGGAGATGGAGCCCCTCACCCACCGCTCCCCCGGCATGAAATTCGTGGACGGCGCCGGCGCGCTCCTCCTCGACTGGCCCCGCCCCGAGGGCCGCGGCCCGCTCGGCTGGCGCGCCAGCCACCGCTTCCACCAGCCGGATCTCGAGCGCGTCCTGCGCGCCGCCATGAGCGGCCGGAAGACGGTGACCCTCCGCCCCCGCTGCGACGTCTTCATGCTCGAGGACCGCGGCGACCACGTGGAATTGCGGTGGGAGGACACCTCCCGCGGCAAGATCGAGCGCGCCCGCGCCCGCTACGTGGTCGGCTGCGACGGCGCCCGCTCCCTCGTCCGCCGCTTCATCGAGACCGGGATGGAAGACCTCGGCTTCCACGAACGCTGGCTGGTGGTGGACGTGATCCTCAACGAAGACCTGCCGCGCCTCGGCGACCATTCCATCCAGCACTGCACCCCGCCGCGCCCCAGCACCTATGTGCGCTGCCCCGGCAAGCGGCGGCGGTGGGAGATCACGCTGCTCCCGGGCGAGGACCCGGCCGAGATGACCCGCCCCGAAAACGTCTGGCCGTTGATCGCCGACTGGATCACCCCCGGGGACGCCCGGATCGAGCGCGCCGCGGTCTACACCTTCCATTCGCTGGTGGCCCGGGACTGGCGCCGCGGGCGGCTGCTGCTGGCCGGGGATTCCTGCCACCAGACCCCGCCCTTCATGGGCCAGGGCCTCTGCGCCGGGATGCGCGACGCGGCGGACCTCTACTGGAAGCTCGCCACAATCTGCCGCGGCGACGCGCCCGACGCGCTGCTGGGCACCTACACCGCCGACCGGCGGCCCAACGCCGTGGCCTATGTCCAGAAGGCGGTGGACCTCGGCAAGCTCATCAACGCTTCCGACCCCGGCGCGGCCCTGCGCGGCGCCTTCCTCGGCCCGGACGGCGCCCCGAAGATGGAGAGCATCGCGCCCCCCCTCGGCCCCGGCCTTGCGAGCGGTCCCCTCTCCGGGCGCCTGTTCGGCCAGCCGCGCCTCGCCGACGGGCGGCTGATGGATGACGCCTTCGCCCATCGCTGGGTCCTCGTCGCCGATGCCGCGCTGGCGGCGGAGGCCCGCATTCCCCCGGGCCTGGCCCTGCTGACCGCGGCCGAGGCCCCGGACCTGCCCGATCACCTCTCCCGCCTCGGCGCCCGCGCGGCGCTGCTGCGCCCCGACCGCCGCGTGCTCGACACCGCGGAGGACGCTTCAGGGCTGGCGGCGCTCGCCGCCCGCGCCCTGCCTGACCCCATCGGCGCCCCGGCGCCCCTTTCGAAAGCCATCTGACATGAAGCTCTGCTCCTTCGCCCACCAGGGCCGCGCCGCCTGGGGTCTCGTGACCGACGGCGGCATCGTCGACGCCTCCGCCCGCCTGCCGCAGAAGACCCTGCGCGCGTTCCTCGAGGCCGGCGACATGTCCGCCGCCGCCGCGCTGGCCGCACAAACCCCCGACCTCGCCTTCGACGCCGCCGCGCACCTGCCGGTGATCCCCGACCCGGACAAGATCATCTGCGTCGGCCTCAACTATCACGACCACATCCAGGAGACGGGGCGCGAGGAGACGCCGAACCCCGTCCTCTTCGCCCGCTTCGCAGGCTCCCAGGTCGGCCATGGCGCGCCGCTGGTCCGCCCGCCGGAATCCGAGAAATTCGACTACGAGGGCGAGCTGGCGGTGATCATCGGCAAGGGCGGCCGCCGCATCGCCGAGGCCGACGCGCTGGGCCACGTGGCGGGCTACGCCTGCTACAATGACGGCTCGATCCGCGACTGGCAGCGGCACACCCACCAGTTCCTGCCGGGCAAGACCTTCGCCGGGACCGGCGGCTTCGGCCCCTGGATGGTGACGGCGGACGAGATCCCCGATCCCGCCGCCCTGCACCTGTCCACGCGGATCAACGGCGAGGTGGTGCAGGACGCGGACGTGTCGCTGATGATCGCCTCGGTCCCGCGGCTGATCTCCTATTGCTCGACCATCCTGCCGCTTCTGCCCGGCGACGTGATCGTGGCCGGCACCCCCGGCGGCGTCGGCGCCAAGCGCAATCCGCCGCTGTGGATGAAGGCCGGGGACGTGGCCGAGGTGGAGATTTCCGGCATCGGCGTGCTCAGGAACCCTGTGGTGGACGAGGCCTGAATGCGCCAGACTGCGCATATGAGCATGGAACGCGCATGAGCGGGGCGAAGGACGCCCCCGGGATCGCCGCGGCGATGGGACAGGGGCCGGGGCCGGACGACGCGGCCCCCGTCCACACCCCTGCGCCCGCCTCCGCATCCCGCAAACCCGGCTCGGTCCGGGCGCTGACCCGCGGCCTCGCGGTGCTGCGCCATGTCAACGGCGCCGGGGCCGCCCGGCCCGCCGACATCGCCCGCGCGCTGGGCCTGCCGCGGCCCACCGTCCACCGGCTGGTGGATACGCTGGAGGAGGAGGGCTACCTCGCCCGCTCCGCCACCGGGGCGGAAGTCCGCGTCACCCGCCGCGCCGCCGCGCTCGGCGACGGGTTCGCCCGCGACGGCGCGCTGCTGCAATCCGCCGGGCCGGTCTTCGCCCAGTGGGGCGCGCGGCTGGTCTGGCCGCTCGACCTCACGGTCTATGACGACGCGGCGATGGTGGTGCAGGAGACGACCCATGGCCGCTCGCCCCTCTCCATCGACCGGGCGATGAGCGGCTACCGCCTGCCGATGCTGCGCACCTCGGCCGGGCGGGCCTATCTCGCGTTCTGCGACGCGGCCGAGCGGGAGGCGATCCTCGCGCACCTGCGGCGGCTGGGCGACCCGGCGGACGCGCCGTTCCTGGACCCGGCCTGGCTGTCGCGGCTGCTGGCGGACACGCGGGCGCGGGGCCTCGCGCTGCGCGACGCGGGCGAGTTCCGGCCGCAGACGGCCTCCATCGCCGCGCCGGTCCTCTCGCCCCGCGGGGTGCTGGGCTGCGTGTCGATGATCTGGATCCGCCGGGCGATGACGGGGCCGGAGGCGGTGGACCGCCACGGCGCGCAGCTTCGCGACGTCGCCGCGGCGCTGGCGGCGGCGGCCGAGGCGGCGCAGGACGGGTAGGGCGGGCGCCTTCGCCCGCCAGTCTGCGCGGGGGGGCGGCCGTCGTCGGGGGGCCAGGGCCCCCGCTCCTCCGCCCGCGCCACGCGGGGCGTGGCGGGCGCCCGGCCCGCGATCAGAGAAACCGCACCGGCTTCTCCCACTGTATCAGCACCACGCAGCCCGGGTCGGACCACACCGAATGCACCGTCCCGGCGGGGTTCAGCACCAGCGCCCCGGTCTCATAGGTCCCGTTCTCATCCGACTGGGCGCCCGAGAGCACCAGGATCGTCTCCAGCCCCTCGTGCACATGCTTCGGCGCCGCCGCGCCGGGCGCGTAGCGCAAGAGCGCCACGGCGGGGTCGGCGGCGCGGATGCGGTGGATCTCGATCCCCGGCTTGAACGGCTCGAACGGCAGGGCGTCCCAGCCCCCGGCCAGGAGGGCGGGAAGCGCCAGCGGCGCGGTCTCCGCCCCGCCGGGTCCGGCGGCGGCGGGCGCGTCGGTTTCGGGATCAGCCATCGAGGGCCTCCTCGAACTGCGCCGCCGTCGCCGTCCAGCCGACGATCCCGCCCTGGGCGCGGATCATCGCCAGCGCGGCGGCCTTGAACTCGGGGAAATAGCTTTCGGTCGCGTCCTCGATCAGCACGCAGTCGAAGCCGCGGTCATTCGCCTCGCGCATCGTGGTCTGCACGCAGACCTCGGTCGTGACCCCCGCGAACACGAGGAACCGGATGCCGAGCGCATCCAGCACCCCCGCCAGGTCCGTGCCGTAGAACGCGCCCTTGCCCGGCTTGTCGATCACCGTCTCGCCGGGCAGGGGGGCGAGGGCGGGGATGATCTCGGCCCCCGGTTCCCCCGCCACCAGGATGCGCCCCATCGGCCCGGGATCGCCGATCCGAAGGGCGGGCGCCCCGCGATCCCGCTTGGCCGAGGGCAGGTCCGACAGGTCCGGGCGGTGGCATTCGCGGGTGTGGATCACCGGCAGCCCCGCCCTGCGCGCCGCCGCCAGCAGCCGGGCGCAGGGGGCCACGGCGGCCTGCAGCAGCGAGACGTCGTTGCCCAGCGTCTCGCCGAAGCCGCCCGGCTCGATGAAATCGCGCTGCATGTCGATGACGATGACCGCCATGCGCGCCGGATCGAAGGGAAAGGCGAACGGGAGAGCGCCGGGGATTTCCCGCGAGGGCGCCATCACGCGTGACCCCCCATGTGCCGCCCGATCTCGGCCCGGTCGGTCTCCGCCGCGGCGGCCTCGTGCACGATCCGCCCCTCGGACATCACCAGCACCCGGTCGGCCAGCTCCATGATCTCGTCGAGGTCTTCCGACATCAGCAGCACCGCCGCCCCGTCATTGCGCGCCGCCATGATCCGCGCCCGGATCTCGGCCACCGCGGTGAAATCCAGCCCGAAACAGGGGTTCGAGACCACCAGCAGGTCCACGTCCCCCGTCAGCTCCCGCGCCAGCACCGCGCGCTGGACATTGCCCCCCGACAGCGCCGCGATGGGGGTGGAGAGGCTGGCCGTCTTCACCTTGAACGCGGCCACCAGCTCCGCCGCCTTGCCGCGCATCTCCCGCCCCGACAGCCAGAACCGGGTCCCGGCGCCGTTCAGATCGAAGCTGCGGAAGGCGATGTTCTCGGTCACGCTCATCTTCGGGGCGCAGGCGTTTTTCAAAGGCTCTTCAGGCAGGTAGCGGACCTTCAGGTCCCGCGCCTCGGCCCGCTTCGCCCCGTAGGGCGCGCCCTTCACCCGCATCTCCCCGGTCTCCAGCGGGCGCTGACCGGTGAGCATCTCCATCAACTCCATCTGCCCGTTGCCGGAGATCCCCGCGATGCCGACGATCTCCCCCGCCTTCACCTCCAGCGCGTCGATGGAAATGTCCTTGAGGCCCGAGCGATCCCGCGCCCGCGCCCCGGACAGGGACAGCACCGCGGGGCCGGGCACGCCGCTGCGGGGGGCAGGGGCGGCGAGCTCCGCGTCCCCCATCATCATCCGCGCCATGTCCTCGTGGGACAGCTCCGCGACCCGCCCGGTCCCGGCCAGCTTCCCCCGCCGCAGGACCGAGACGTCGTCGGCATAGGCCGTCACCTCGCGGAACTTGTGGGTGATCATCAGCACCGTGATCCGCCCCGCCTTGCACAGCGCCGAGACATGGCCCAGCACCTCGTCCGCCTCGTCCGGGGTCAGCACCGAGGTCGGCTCGTCCAGGATCAGGAACCGGCGGCCAAGATAGAGCTGCTTGAGGATCTCGAGCTTCTGCTTCTCGCCCGCCGCCAGCTGCGCCACGGGGCGATCCAGCGGCACGGCGAAGGGCATCCGGGCCATGAATTCGGCCAGCGCGGCCCGTTCGCGGCGCCAGTCGATGACCTTCGGCGCATCCTCGCGGCTGATCACCAGGTTCTCGGCCGCGGTCAGCGACGGGACCAGGGTGAAATGCTGGTAGACCATCCCGAGGCCGAGCGCATGGGCCGCCCGCGGGTCCGGCACATGCGCCTCCTTCCCGCCGACCAGAAGGTCGCCCTCGGTCGCGTGATAAAAGCCCATCATGCATTTCACGAGGGTCGATTTCCCGGCCCCGTTCTCGCCCAGCAGGGCGTGGAAGCTGCCGGGGCGCACCATGATCGACACGTCGTCGAGGGCGGTGAAGCCGCCGAACCGCATGGTCATGCCCGCGGTTTCGACCCCCAGCGCGCCGGTGGGCAGGGCGCCCTTCATTCCGCCGCCTCGGCGGCCGAGACCGCGGCGATCAGCATGGCGCTGTCGCCCACGGCGCCGAACACGCCCCCTTGCATGGTCACCATCTTCAGCGCCGCGTCGTGGTTGCCCTTGTCGGTCGCCCCGCAGCAATCCTCCAGCACCACGCATTCGAAGCCGCGGTCATTCGCCTCGCGCATCGTGGTCGACACGCACACATCCGTGGTGATGCCGCAGATGGCCAGGTTCTCGATCCCCTTCGTGCGCAGGATCATCTCGAGGTCCGTGGCGCAGAAGCTGCCCTTGCCGGGCTTGTCGATGATGATCTCGCCGGGCTCGGGATAAAGCTCCTCGATGATGTCCCAGCCGGGCTCGCCACGCACCAGGATCTTGCCGCAGGGGCCGGGGTCGCCGATCCCCGCGCCGATCTGGCGGGACCGCCAGCGCTTGTTGGCGGGCAGGTCCGACAGGTCCGGGCGGTGGCCCTCGCGGGTGTGGATGATCGTGGCGCCCCAGGCGCGCATGGCGGCCAGCGTGGCCTTGATCGGCTCGATCGGCGCGCGGGTGAGGCTCAGGTCATAGCCCATCGCGTCCACGTAGCCGCCCTTGCCGCAAAAATCCGTCTGCATGTCGATGACGATCAGCGCGGTGTTTTCCGGGCGCAGGTCGCCGTTCCAGGGCCAGGGATAGGGATTGGAGGGCAGGGTGGTCATTCCGCCGCCTCCTGCGATTTCTCGCCGAACAGGCGCGTGGGGGCCGGGAAGCCCTCGCCCGTGCCGTCGGTGATCTTGACCGTATCCTCCCAGGGCAGGCGGTATTTCCCGGCGGCGAGGTCGGTCATGTAGGTATAGGGGCAGTCCTGCGCGCCGCCCTTCACGGCGACATAGCCGCGGTGGCCGAACTGGTAGGGGTTGTTCTCCACGCCCCAGTTGGCCCGCGCCTCGCGCACCAGGTCGGGGCGGACCTCGGCGGTGATGATCTCGTCGACCCGGCCCGAGGTTCCGTGCGCGATGATCGTGCCGTCGAAATTGACGATCATCCCCTCGCCCATCGAATCGAAGGTGCCGTCCGAGCCGCACATGCACACGTTCGCCGTGACCATCAGGTTGCAGAAGCTGTTGGACTGGTTGGTGAACTGCCAGCTCTGCCGGATCGGCGCGGTGTAGCCCGCGGTGCGGATCATGATCTCGGCGCCCTTGTAGGCCGCCTCGCGCGCCATTTCGGGGAACATGCCGTCATGGCAGATGATCAGCCCCAGCTTGCAGCCGTTCGGGCCGTCGCAGACGGGGATGCCCTGGTCGCCCGGCTCCCACGGCTCCACCGGCACCCAGGGGTGCATCTTGCGGTAATAGAGCTGGATCTCCCCCGCATCGTCGATGATCAGGCCCGAGTTATAGGGCATCCCGCCGGGGTTCAGCTCCATGATGCTGAAACAGCCCCAGATCCTGTTGTCCACGCAGGCCTGCTTGAAGGCCGCGACCTCGGGGCCGTCCAGCGTGCACATGATCTCGGGGTTGGTGTCCATCGACAGCCCGTGCAGCGCGTATTCGGGGAAGACCACCAGGTCCATCGTCCCGAGATTGCGGCGCGCCTTGCCGACCAGCTCCACGATCCGCGCCGTCTGCGCCGCGAGGTCGGCCTTGGTCTTCACGTCGGGAAGCTGCAGCTGCACGCAGCCGATCACCACGCCGTTTTCGGATTTGTTGAGACCGCCCAAACCGTTCATTGGATCACTCCGTTCATCAGATGGCTCACTTGGTGATGGAAAGCTCGCCCGGCGCGCCGGTCATGGCGCGGGTCGGCGAGGAGGTTGCGATCAGCACGCCCAGCGTCAGCACGTAGGGCGCGGCGTAAAACAGGTAGTAGCCCTCGGACACGCCCACCGATTGCAGCGCGGGGCCGAGCGCCCCGGCGCCGCCGAACAGGATCGCCGCGCCGAAGCAGGCGATGGGGTTCCAGCGGGCGAAGATCACGAGGGCGACGGCCATCAGGCCCTGGCCGGAGGAGATGCCCTCGTTCCACGAGCCGGGGTAGTAGAGCGACAGGTACGCCCCCCCGACCCCGGCGAAGGCCCCGCCCGCGGCGGTGGCCAGCGTGCGGATCACGGCCGGGCGCAGGCCCATGGCGCGGGCCGCGTCGGTGGAATCGCCCGCCACCCGGATGGTCAGGCCCACCCTCGTGCTGCGGAACATCCACCACAGCGCCGCCGCCAGCGCGGCGCCGACAAGGAACAGCACGTTGACCCGCAGCGCCGCCTGCACCTGCGGCAGCTCGGACCACCAACCCAGCGGAATCGCCGGAAGATCCGGCGCCACCGGCTGGATGTACGGTTTGCCGAAGAAGAACGCCAAGCCCATCCCCAGCAGCATCAGCGCGATGCCGATGGCGATGTCGTTGACCTTGGGGATCGAACAGATCGCCCCGTGCAGCAGCCCGAACAGTGATCCGGCGATCGCCGCAGCCAGCACGCCGAGCCACGGAGACCCGGTCTCCACCGCCAGCGCGTAGCCGGCCATGGCGCCGAACACCAGCGTGCCCTCGAGGCCCAGATTGATCCGCCCCGAGCGTTCCGTCAGCACCTCGCCCAATGACACGAACAGGAACGGCGTCGACACCCGGATCGCGCCGCCGAGGATGGCGATGGGAATGGCCCAGAGGCCCAGGTCCTGGCCGAGTTCGCTTTCCATCATTTCCCCCAGCGTTCAGGCGCGAAGATCTTGAAGCGGCCGTAAGCCGTGTCGGCGATCAGGATCGCCACGAAGACGAAGCCCTGCAGGACCAGCACCGTCGCGTCCGGCAGGTCCATGCGCCGCTGCACCAGCCCGGAAGAGGCCTCGAACCCCGCCAGCAGGATCGCCACCGGGATGATCGCCAGCGGGTTATGCCGCGCCAGGAACGCGATCAGGATGCCGGTATAGCCATAGCCCGAGGCCAGCGAGCCATTGGCCGAGCCATGCACCGCCGCCACCTCGAACGCCCCCGCAAGACCCGCGAAAGCCCCCCCGAGCGCGCAGAACCCGACGATCAGCCGCCCCACCGGCAGCCCCTGCACCTGCGCCGCGCGCACGTTGCCGCCCGCGACCCGCGCCGCGAAGCCCCAGGTGGTCCGGTCGATCAGAACCCAGGCCAGCACGCAGCCGACCACGCCCGCCGCCAGCCCCCAATGCACGTCCATCCCCGGCAGCGCGCCGATCTTCAGCTGATCCGCCAGCGGCGCGGTGGAGGGCTTGTTGAGGCTCGCGGGGTCGCGCAGCGGCCCCTCGACCAGGTGGTTCATCAAGGCGATGGCGATATAGGCCATCAGCAGGCTCGCGATGGTCTCGTTCACGCCGCGATAGTGGCGCAGCGCGCCCACGGCGCCGATCCAGGCGCCCCCGGCCAGCGCCGCGCCGATCATCATCAGCGGAATGCCCACCGCCCCCGGCGCCCCGGCCAGCGGCCCGGCCAGCGCGCCCGCGGCCACGCCGCCCAGCACGATGGCGCCCTCGCCGCCGATCACCGTCAGCCCCAGCCGCGCCGGCAGCGCGACGCAGAGCGCGGCCAGCAGCAGCGGCGCCGCCCGGCTCAGCGTGTTCTGCCAGCTGAACGCCGTGCCGAACCCCGCCTTGTAGACCAGCGCGTAGAAATCCACCGGGGATTTCCCCAGCGCCAGCAGGAACAGCGAGAACGCCGCCAGCCCCGCCAGCAGCGCGCAAAGCGGGATGACCAGCGCCTCGGACCGGCGGGCGAAGGCGGCGAGAACGCCGTCCTCCGCCGCCAGCCCGCGCGGGGCCCCCGCGGTATCGACCGAGGTCATCCCGCAGCCCCGATCAGGAGGTCGAGCCGATCACGCCCTCGACCAGGTAATCCATGGACTCGAGCGCGATGTCGCTCTCCACGAACTCCTGCCCCGCGGTCGCGATGACATTGCCCTTGTTGTCGTTGAGCGGCCCCTTGATGACCGAGAAGCCGCCCTTCTCGATCACCGCCTTGGCGTCCATGAACTGGGCGCGGGCGGCGCCCGAGACGGCGGGGCCCAGCGGCGACATCTTGATGAACCCGTCGGCGAGACCGCCGCGCACGAAGTTCGGGATCGTCCCGCCCTCCTGCACCGTCTTGACCATGCCGGTATAGACGCCCGCCCAGTTCCACTCGGCGCCCGTCAGGTATTTCTCCGGCGCCAGCGGCGACTGGTTGGCGTGGTAGCCGCAGATGAAGCAGTCGCGGCCCGCCGCCGTCTCCATCACCACCTTCGGGCCGTCCACGTGGCAGGTGATCACGTCGCAGCCCGCATCGGCCAGCGCGTTGGTGGCCTCGGCCTCCTTCACCGCCAGCGACCATTCGCCGGTGAAGATCACCTGGCAGGTGATCTCCGGGTCCACCGCCCGGGCGCCCAGCAGGAACGAGTTGATGTTCAGCAGCACCTGCGGGATCGGCTTGGCCGCGACGAAGCCGATCTTCTTGGTCTTCGTGGCGTGACCCGCGGTGATGCCGTTCAGGTACTGGCCCATGCCGATATACCCGAAGTAGGAGCCGACATTCATCGGGTGCTTGTCCGCCGACCACAGGCCCGCGGCGTGCTGGAAGCGCACGTCGGGGTATTTCGGCGCGACGGTCAGGATATGCGGGTCGAAATAGCCGAACGAGGTCGGGAACAGCAGCTGCGCGCCGTCGAAGTTGATCATCGATTCCATGGACTTCTGCACGTCCACGGTCTCGGCCACGTTCTCTTCCTCGACCACCGTCACGCCCGGCAGCGCCTTCACCGCCGCGGCGCCCTCGGCATGGGCCTGGTTGTAGCCGAAGTCGTCCTTCGGCCCGACATAGATGAAGCCGACGGTCAGGTCCCCGGCGGCCGAAGCGCGGCGGGTCGAGAGGCCGGTGGCGGAGGCGGCGGCAAGGGCGGCGCCGCCCATCAGGACGCCACGGCGGGACAGGGAGGGAAGTTTCATCACGGGTCTCCTCGGCTCGGGCGCCTGCGTGCTGCGGCGCAACCAAAATCGCGAGGAAAAGCGTGGGGGAGCGGAGCGCTATTGTCTTCTGCTCAGTTTTCAGCGGAGCGGTGCATTTTTTGCAACGCTCGCGCCCGGGCCGCCCGGACGGGCCGGGCGCCGCCGCGTCAGCCGCGCAGCCCGGACAGCGCCGCCGCCACCTGCCGCGCAAAGCGGATCGACGCGACCGGCAGCGCCCGGCCGCGCAGCTGCCCCAGCAGCAATTCGCCCTTGGCCACGTCCTTTTCCGACAGCGGCGCGAAGGCGATGTCCGGCTGGCGGGAGATGTCGAGGCCGATGGGGATCTGGAACCCCACCCCCTGCCCGAAAGCGGCGTGATAGCGGATCATCTCGAAGCTCTCGGTCTCCACCGCCGGTTCCAGCACCCGCCCGATCCGCTTGGCCGCGCGGTCCAGCAGGAACCGCACGCCATAGCGCGCCCCCGGCAGGATCAGGTCGTAATCGAGGCAGTCGCGCAGGCGCAGCTCGCGCCGCCCCGCCAGCGGATGCGCCGCCGACATCACCGCGCAGACCGGCTGCGCGGCGGCGTGGATCACCTCGAAATCCACCATGTGCGCCGGTTCGAACACCAGCGCGAGGTCGCTCTCGAAATTCACCAGGTCCTGTTCGGCCTGCACCCGGTCGCGCACCCGCACGTCGAAGGTCACGCCGGGGTGGTCGCGCCGGTAGATCGCGATCTGGCGCGGCAGGAAATAGGGCAGCAGCGCCTGGCTGCACGCGATCGACACGTGCCCCCGCCGCACCCCCGACAGGTCCGCCACCTGGCTGCGCACCCGCGCCATGTCGCTGCGCTGGGCGCGGATATGGTGCAGCAGAAGCTCCCCCGCCGGGTTCAGCCGCATCCCGCGCGGCAGCCGCTCGAAGATCTCGGTCCCGAACTCCTCCTCGAAGCCCTGGATCCGGCGGTTGAGGGCCGAGGCCGTCATGTTGATGTCCTCGGCCGCCTTGCGGATCGAGCCCGCCCGGGTGACCGCCTCGATCATGTCGTAGATCTTCAGGTGTCGCATCTCCGCCCCCGACCGTTCGAATTTTTGCATCGGTTCTGTGAAATCATAGCACTGGATGCGAACGCAAGTCCCGGTCCACGCTCTGCCTCGACCGTTTCGCCCGCCGTCCCGTGCCCGGCAGGCCCCCGCGACAGGAGAGAGACCGCCATGACCCGCCCCACCCGCCGAGACTTCCTGAAAACCGCCGCGGGCGCCGCCGCGGCGCTGCCGTTCCTCAAGGTCCTGCCCGCCGCCGCCGCCTCGGGCGACGTGCTGGTGGTGGTGTCGGGCCAGACCATCAACAGCCTCGACCTGCACCGCACCGGCACCAACCGCCCCTCCTACCAGGTCTCGGTCAACTGCTATGACCGGCTGGTCAGCTTCGGCGCCAAGGAAGCGCCGGGCGGCGGCTTCTCCTACGATTATTCCGAGATCGTCCCCGAGCTGGCCGAAAGCTGGTCCGTCTCCGATGACGGCCTCGTCATCACCTTCAAGCTCAAGCCGGGCGCCACCTTCTGGGACGGCAAGAAGGTGACGGCCGAGGACGTGAAATGGTCCTTCGACCGCGCCGTCTCGGTCGGCGGCTTCCCCACCGTGCAGATGAAGGCGGGCGGGCTGATCCGCCCCGACCAGTTCGCCGCGGTGGACGAGGAGACCTTCACCGTCACCCTCGACAAGCCCTCCAAGCTGTCGATCCCCGACCTCGCCGTCCCCGTCCCCTTCATCATCAACTCCGCCGTCGCCAAGGCCAACGCCACCGCCGAGGATCCCTGGGCGATGGAGTACCTGCACAAGACCCCCGCGGGCTCCGGCGCCTACAAGGTGCTGCGCTGGGACCAGGGCCAGCAGCTGGTCTATGAGCGCAACGATTCCTGGGTCGGCGGCCCCCTCCCGGCCTACAAGCGCGTGGTGGTGCGCGAGGCGCCGTCCCCCGCCACCCGCCGCGCGCTGATCGAGCGCGGCGACGTGCAGATGTCCTTCAACATCCCCAACAAGGACGCGGCCGAGCTCGACGCCAACCCGAAGGTCGACGTCTACTCGACGCCGATCGAGAACTGCATCCACTGCCTCTGCCCGAACTTCAGCTTCGAGCCGTTCCAGGACGCCAATGTCCGCAAGGCGCTGGCCTATGCCATCCCCTACGAGGCGATCTTCCAGACCGCCGCTTACGGCCGCGGCGCCCCGATGTGGGGCCCGGCCGAGGGCTATGACGAGCTGGCCTGGCCGCGCCCCTCGGGCTATGCCGAGGACCTGGAAAAGGCCAAGGAATTCATGGCCATGTCCGGGTACAAGGACGGGTTCGAAGTCCCGCTCTCGATCTCCCTCGGCCTCGCCGACTGGATGGAGCCGACCGCGCTGCTGTGCCAGGAGGCCTTCGCGAAGATCGGCATCAAGACCACCATCGAGAAGATCCCCGGCGCCAACTGGCGCACCGCCGCGCTGGTGGAAAAGCGCCTGCCGCTGCATCTCGAGAATTTCGGCGGCTGGCTGAACACCCCCGATTACTATTTCTTCTGGGCCTACAAGAAGGGGCACCTGTTCAACTCCTCGAACTACTCGGTGCCGGAGATGGAGCAGCTCGTCGACGACACGCTCCACATCCCGATGGACGACCCGGCCTACGCGCCGAACATCAAGCGCATGTTCCAGATGGCGTTCGAGGACCTGCCGCGCATCCCGCTCTGGCAGCCCGCGCTGAACGTCGCCATGACCGGCGCCGAGGGCTACGAGTTCTGGTTCCACCGCCAGCTCGACGTGCGCCCGATCCGGCCGGTGTCGGCCTGATGCCGACGCGCCTGAAACTGGTCCTGGGCCGCCTGGCCCAGGCCGTGCCGGTCGCCTTCGGCGTGGTGCTGATCAGCTTTTTGCTGACCCGCGCCCTGCCGGGCGATCCGGCGGCCTATTTCGCCGGTCCCGCGGCGGATGAGGCCTCCATCGCCGAGATCCGCGCCGCCCTCGGCCTCGACCAGCCGCTGCCGGTGCAGTTCCTGTCCTACCTGTCGGACCTCGCGCGCGGGGACCTCGGGCAATCGCTGTCGACCGGCCAGCCGGTGGCGCAGGACCTCGCCGCGCGCCTGCCCGCGTCGCTGGAACTGACGCTCTGCGCGCTGCTGCTCTCCTGCCTCGTGGCGCTGCCGCTGGGCGTGGCGGCGGCGACGCGGCCGGGCAGCTGGATCGACCATGCCTGCCGGGTGCTGGTGACGGCGGGCGTGTCGCTGCCGACCTTCTTCACCGGGATCGTGCTGGTCTACGTGTTCTACTACCTGCTGGGGATCGCGCCCTCGCCGCTCGGGCGGCTCGACTTCATGCACCTGCCCCCCGATCCGGTCACGGGCTTCTACCTTATCGACGCCGCCGTCGCGGGCGATTGGGCGGCCTGGCGCGGCGCGCTGGCGCAGCTGGCGCTGCCCGCGATCACCCTGGCGCTGTTCACCCTGGCGCCCATCGCGCGGATGACCCGGGCGGCGATGCTCTCGGCCCTGTCATCGGACTTCATCCGCACCGCGCGGGCCGCGGGCCTGACCCGGCGCAAGGTCCTCTGGGGCTACGGGCTGCGCAACGCGCTGCTGCCGGTGGTGACCACGCTGGGCATGGTGTTTTCGTTCAGCCTCGGCGCCAACGTGCTGGTCGAAAAGGTGTTTTCCTGGCCCGGCATCGGCTCTTACGCGGTCGAGGCGCTGGTGGTCTCGGACTACGCCGCCGTGCAGGGCTTCGTGCTGGCGATGGCGCTTCTCTTCGTGGCGCTGAACCTGGTGGTGGATCTCGCCTATGCGCTGATCGACCCGCGGATCGGGCTGAACTGATGGCGGAGATCGCGATGAAACAGACCGCCTCCCCCCGCTCCGGCGCGCTGGCCCACGTGGGTTACGTGCTGCGCTCCAACCCCGTGACGGCGCTGGCCTTCGCGATGCTGGCCTTCTTCCTCGGCTGCGCGATCTTCGGCCCGGCGCTGGCGCCTTACGACCCGCTGGAATCCAACTCCGCGCAGGCGCTCCAGCCCCCCTCGGCCGCCCACTGGTTCGGCACCGACGCGCTGGGGCGGGACGTGTTCTCCCGCGTCCTCGTGGCCACGCGGCTCGACCTGACCATCTCGGTCGCCGCCGTCGCCCTGTCCTTCGTCGCGGGCTCGATCCTCGGCGCCTGGGCGGGCTGGCGCGGGGGCTGGGTGGACGCCGCGCTCAACCGCGTGCTCGACACCATCATGGCCTTCCCGCTCTTCGTCCTCGCCATGGGCAT
Organism: Rhodovulum sp. DZ06; assembly: GCF_050586345.1. NCBI lineage: Bacteria > Pseudomonadati > Pseudomonadota > Alphaproteobacteria > Rhodobacterales > Paracoccaceae > Rhodovulum > Rhodovulum sp. DZ06. The sequence goes on along the minus strand of NZ_JBOCEF010000004.1, from coordinate 87,888 downwards.
CGTCGCCGCGCTGGGCAACACGGTCGAGAACATCGTCTACGCCACCGCGGTCATCAACACGCCCTTCTACGCCCGCCTGGTGCGGGCCGAGGTGAACATCCGCCGCGACGCGGGCTTCGCCCGGGCGGCGCGGCTGGCGGGGAACTCGGAACTTCGGACGCTGGCCGTCCACGTCTTCCCCAACGCCCTGCCGCCGATGATGGTGCAGGTCTCGCTCAATCTCGGCTGGGCGATCCTCAACGCCGCGGGCCTGTCGTTCATCGGCCTCGGCGTGCGCCCGCCCACCCCCGAATGGGGGATCATGGTGGCCGAGGGCGCCAACTACATCGTCTCGGGCGAATGGTGGCTCGCGCTGTTCCCGGGCCTGTGGCTGATGCTCGCCGTCTTCACCTTCAACCTGCTGGGCGACGGTCTGCGCGACATGGTCGACCCGCGCCGGAGGACCTGAGCCATGCTGAAGATCGAAGGGCTGAGGGTCGCCTTCCAGACCCGCAAGGGCGGGGTCGAGGCGCTGCGGGGCGTCGACCTCTCGGTCGGCGCGGGAGAGATCCTGGGCGTCGTCGGGGAAAGCGGCTCGGGCAAGTCCGTGACCTCCTACGCCCTGATGCGGATCCTCGACGCCGGCGGCAAGATCACCGCCGGAGAGGTGGAATACCGCGGCGTCGACCTGCGCCGGGCGTCCGAGAAGGACATGCAGGCGCTGCGGGGGCGCGAGATCTCGATGATCTTCCAGAACCCCCGCGCCGCGCTCAACCCCATCCGCAAGGTCGGCAAGCAGATCGAGGACGTCCTGCTGCGCCATTCCCGCGCCGACCGCCAGGACGCGAAGCAGAAGGCCATCGAGGCGCTGGAAGCGGTGAAGATCAACGACCCCGAGGCGCGCTATCACGCCTATCCGTTCGAGCTTTCGGGCGGCATGTGCCAGCGCATCGTCATCGCCATAGCCCTCGCCTGCGATCCGCGCCTGCTGATCGCGGATGAGCCGACCACCGGCCTCGACATCACCACCCAGAAGGCGGTGATGGACCTGGTGCGCGACCTGGTCCGCGCGCGCGAGATGTCCTCGATGCTCATCACCCATGACCTCGGGCTGGCCGCCGAATATTGCGACCGGATCGTGGTGATGAAGGACGGCGCGGTGGTGGAGACCGGCGACCCGGCGGCCATCTTCGCTGATCCCCAGCACCCCTATACGCGCCGCCTCGCCGACGCGACCCCGCGCATCGGCGGCGGCCTGCGCGAACTCCTCCCCGCCGAGACCCGCCCCCCGGAAGCCCCGCGCCCGCCGCTTTCGGACGAGGTTCTGCTGAAGGTCGAGGACCTGCGGATGACTTTCCAGGGCAAGTCCGGCCCGGTCCATGCCGTGAAGGGCGTCAGCTTCGACATCAAGGCCGGGGCCTCGGTCGGGCTGGTCGGGGAAAGCGGCTCGGGCAAGTCCACCACCTCCGAGGCCATCGTGCGCCTGACCGACCCGACCGGGGGCCGGATCCTGTTCGGGGGCGAGGACCTCACCGCCACCCCCGCCGCCCGTTTCGCCCGCCACCCGGCCCGCGGCGCCATCCAGATGGTGTTCCAGGATGCGACCGACAGCCTCAACCCCCGCCATTCCGCCGCGCAGTCGATCGCCGAGCCGCTGGCCCGCCTCGGCGGCCTTTCCGGCAAGGCCCGCGCCGCCCGCGTCGAAGAACTGGCGGACCTGGTGGGCCTGCCGCGCCCGCTGCTGACCCGCTTCCCGCACCAGCTCTCGGGCGGCCAGAAGGCCCGCGTCGGCATCGCCCGCGCCGTGGCGCTGGAACCCAAACTGCTGGTGCTGGACGAGCCGACCGCCGCGCTCGACGTCTCGATCCAGGCGGTGGTGCTGAACCTGCTGGCGGACCTGCGCGCGCGGCTTGGCCTGTCGCTCCTGTTCGTGTCCCATGACCTCAATGTCGTCCGGCTTCTGTGCGACGAGGTGCTGGTGATGAAGGGCGGCGAGATCATCGAGCGGGGCCCGGCGGCGCAGGTGATGTCCGCCCCGGCCCATGACTATACCCGCGCGCTTCTCGCCGCGGCCCCCCAGCCGCCTGCAAGAGCGGCCTGAATAGACCGGAGACGACCCCGATGCTTTCACCCGAAGCGATTTGCGAGCTGCCCTTCACCCTTCCGGCCCTGCGCGCGGCCTATGCCGCGGGCGCGACCCCGGCGCAGGTGGTGGAGGAGGTCTACCGGCGCATCGAGGCGGTCGGCGATCCGTGCATTTTCATCCACCTGCGCCCCATCGCGGACGTGCTGGCCGAGGCCGAGGCGCTGGGGCCGTATGACCCGTCCATGCCGCTCTGGGGCGCGCCCTTCGCGGCCAAGGACAATATCGACGCGGCGGGCATTCCCACCACCGCGGCCTGCCCGGCCTGGGAATACATGCCCGAGAAGGACGCTTTCGTGGTGGGCAAGCTGCGCGCGGCGGGGGCGCTGCTGATCGGCAAGACCAATCTCGACCAGTTCGCCACCGGGCTGGTGGGCGTGCGCACGCCTTACGGCGCCCCGAAGAACGCGCTGGACCCCGAGATCGTGCCGGGCGGGTCCTCGGGCGGCTCCGGTGTCGCGGTGGGGCACGGGCTGGTGACGTTCTCGCTCGGGACCGACACGGCGGGCTCGGGGCGGGTTCCGGCGGCGCTGAACGGGATCGTGGGGCTGAAGCCGACGCTGGGGACGCTCTCGGCCTCCGGCATGATCCCCGCCTGCCGGACGCTGGATACCATCTCGATCTTCGCGCTGACGGTGGCCGACGCCTGGGACGCCTATGCGGCGGCCGAGGGCTATGACCCGGCGGATGCGTTCTCGCGCGACATCCCCGTCGCGCCCGCCGCGCTGCCGCCGAAGCTGCGGATCGGCGTGCCGGATGCGGCCACGGCGGAGTTCTTCGGCGATGCGGTGCAGGAAGCGGCGTTCGAGGCGGCGAAGGAGATGCTGGCGGGGCTGGGGGCCGAGATCGTGCCGCTCGATTTCCGCCCGCTCTATGACGTGGCGCACATGCTCTATGAAGGCGCCTGGGTGGCCGAGCGGCACGTGCAGATCGGGGAGTTGATGGCGAAGGACCCCGAGGCGGTGCATCCCACCACCCGCGCGGTGGTCGGAAAGGCCATCGGGCTGACCGCCGACGACGCCTTCCGCGGCATCTACCGGCTGCGCGAGCTGGGGCGCGTGGCGGAGGAGGCGATGGCCGGGCTGGATGCGCTCTGCGTGCCGACCATTCCGACCTTCTACACGGTGGCGGATCTCGAGGCCGACCCGATCACGCCGAACTCCAATCTCGGGACCTACACGAATTTCGTGAACCTGCTGGACATGTGCGGGATCGCGGGGCCGGCGCCGGCGCGCTCGGACGGGCGGCCCGGGTCGGTGACCTTCCTCGGGCGCAAGGGGACCGACGGGCTGTGCGCCGCGCTGGCGCAGGCGATGGAGAGTGCGGCGGGGCGGCCCGCGGGGGCGACGGGGCATGTGCCGCCCGCGCCCGCGGCGGTGGAGCCCGCGGCCGGGGTGGACGAGATCGAGCTGGTGGTCTGCGGCGCGCACATGTCGGGCCTGCCGCTGAATCACGAGCTGACGGATCGCGGCGCGCGGTTCCTGAAGGCGGCGCGGACGGCGCCCTGCTACCGGCTCTATGCGCTGCCGGGCGGCCCGCCCAAGCGCCCGGGGCTTCTGCGGATCGAGCGGGGCGGCGAGATCGAGGTGGAGGTCTGGGCCATGCCGCTGGCCGAGATGGGCGGCTTCATGAAGGGCATTCCCGCGCCCCTGACCATCGGCGCGGTGGCGCTGGAGGGGGGCGGATCGGCGAAGGGCTTCCTGGTGGAGGCCTCGGGCGTCCAGGGGGCCGAGGACGTCACCCGCCATGGCGGCTGGCGCGGATACCTCGCCGCGGCGGAGTGATCCGCGCAGGGCGGGCAGGAGCCGCCCTGCGAAAGGGGGGACGGCGGCGGGCCTTGGGGGCGCGCCGCCGTTTCTTTTCCAGGGGGGCGGTCCGGGCCTGGCCCGGCGGCGTTCCGCCGCCTGCGGCCGCGAACGGGGGGCTTGTCCCCCCCTGAGCGGGCGCATCCCGCCGGGCGCCTGCGCGGCGGGGGAGCGGCCGGACCGCGCCGCGCGGCGCTTCGCGCGCGCAGCGGCGGCCCGCCCGCCCGGGCGCGAAAGCGCCCTTCCCCCCAGCCCTTGGCGCGTACGCGCCCTTCCCCCAGCCCTTGGCGCGTCCACGCGCCCTTCCCCCGCCCCCACCGCGCCCCCGCGCCGCCCCTGCGGGGCGTCCCGCCCCCCTTCCCCGCGCGCTTGCACCCGGCCCGTCCCTCGCGCTACGTTCCGCCGCCGGCCCGATACGGGCCGCGCGCGGATTTCAGCACGGCGCGATATTTCCATGACGGACGCCCATTCCTGCCCCAATTGCGGCGCCTCGGTCAGCCCGCGCCTCGCGACCTCCAAGGTCGTGACCTGCGACTACTGCAAATCCACCATCTTCCTCGACGACATGTCCTTCCGCGACCCCGGCGCGGCGGGAGAGATCCACGACCCCTCGCCCCTCCTCTCCATCGACCGGCGGTTCCGCATCGGGCGGCGCGTGTTCCACCCGCTCGGCGTCGTGCGCTACTCCTACGGCCGCGGGACCTGGGACGAGTTCTGGTGCGAGATCGAGGGCCAGCACGCCATGGGCCGCGCCCCCGAGGGCCCGTGGGAGCAGGGGACCGGCGTCACCGGGGCCTGGGTCTCGGTCGACGAGGGCGACGTGGCGGTGCAGACCCCCGTGCCCCCCGTCGACGCCCCCCTGCGCCGCGCCGACGTCGCCATCGGCGACCGGGTCGAGCATGACGGGCTCATGTACCGCGCGCAGGAGGTGGAGACCGCCGAATGCATCGGTTTCGCCGGAGAGCTCCCCGAGAAGCCCCGCATCGGCGAGACCCATCGTTACGTGAATTTCGAAGGCCCCGACGGGCGCATCCTCTCGGCCGAGACGGGCGAGGATTTCAACGCCTGGTTCGAGGGCCGCTGGGTCGATCCCTGGGACGTCCAGCGGCTCGATGATTTCGGGGACGGCAGATGACCCGCGCCGCGGAGATCCGCTCGCTCGACTGTCCCAATTGCGGGACCGGCCTGGGCCTGCATGGCGGCGGGCGGGTGCTGGCCATGGTCTGCCCCTCCTGCGGCTCCACCCTTTCGGCGCTGGAGGACTTCCAGGCCGTGGGCAGGTTCCTCTCGGCCGAGCGCCCCGAGACCCCGTTCGAGATCGGCATGGCGGGCGAGATCGACGGGGTTCTCTTCACCATCATCGGCATCCTTGGAATGGTGGAGCGCGAGGATGGCGAGGAATGGCGGTGGGTCGACCACCAGCTCTACTCCCCCACCCATGGCTACGCCTGGCTGACGGTCGAGGGCGCGAAGATCCAGTTCACCCGCCGCACCCGCCGCGGCGCCGACCCGGCCTGGATGCCGCCCGGCGCCCCGGAGCGGTCGGTGCGCTATCGCGGGCAGCAGATGATGCTGGACGAAAGCGCGGTCTGGGAGGTGGACTACGCCGCGGGCGAGTTCAGCTGGATCCCCAAGCGCGGAGAGCTGTCCCGCGTCGTTTCCTATTTCCGCGGCGGCAAGGTGCTGACCTTCTCGGAAAGCGCGTCCGGGGAGCGGGAGGTGGAGCTGACCACCCCCCTCGACGCCGCCGAGACCTGCGCCGCCTTCGGGGTCGAACCCGCGAAGGCCCCGCGCAAGCCGCGCAAACCGCGCAGCCTCGGGCGTTTCATCGGCAACACGGCGGGGATCTCGATGGCCCTCTGCGCCTTCGCCGCCATCGTGATGTCGGGGGGCGAGCGGGATCTCGGGCGGGTCGTCGACCAGTCCCCGCCCTTCAGCTTCCAGCTCGACGTGCCGGCGGCGGGAGAGCTGGTGCGGCTCGACCTGACCAGCAACGTGCGCAATTCCTGGGCCGCGATGGGGATCGAGGTCACGGATGACGAGGACGAGGTGGTGTTCGAGGTCGAGCGCGGGATGGAGTTCTACGAGGGGCGGGATTCGGAAGGGTCCTGGACCGAGGGCTCGCGCAGCGCGTCGGTGACCTTCCGCGCGCCCGCCGCCGGGCCGCACACCGTCTCGATCGGCGATTTCGAAAGCCAGGTGGACTGGAGCGGCGGGACCCCGGCGAACCGGGTCTGGGTCCATGCCTGGGGCGACGTGAAGGCGGTGGGCTGGCTCTGGGCCGCGGCGGCGGTCAGCCTGCTGGTGTTCCTGGCGCGCAACTGGTTCCTCGTGGCCTGGATGTTCCGGGGGGATGACGACTGATGGGCGTGGTGGCGCGGATCCTGGTCGTGGCGGTGTTCGCGCTGATGGTCGGCATGGCCTGGCGGCTGGCCGATGCGGGCGTGTGGGGCGAGGACTCGGACGTCACGCAATCGGTCCGCTCCGGCTCGGGCGGCGGCGGCTACCTGGCGGGGCGGGTGAAATAGGCGCCGCCGCGGCCCTCCTCCCCCTGCAGGGGGCGGGAGGGCGCGGGGCGGCGCGGAGGAGGACGCGGCGCGCGCCGGGGCCCGGGGGACGGGCGGGCGCGGGCCGGGCATGTCGGCGCGGCGCGGGCCGCGCGGGCGAACGGACACGCCGCCGCGGCGGCGCAGGAAAGGAACGGGCGCATGGATATTCTCGCTCAGGTGACCGCCTCGGGCCTCTTCGGCACGGTGATCTACACGGTGGTCGGCGTGGGGCTGCTGGCGGCCTGCTGGTACATTCTCGACCTTCTGACGCCCTATTCGCTGCACAAGGAGATCGAGGAGGACCAGAACGTCGCGCTGGCCATCGTCATCGCCGGGCTGTTCCTGTCGGTCGCGATCATCATCGCCGCCGTGATCCTGTCATGACCGGCGGCCCCGCGGGGGCCGCAGGCGGGCCGGGCGCGGACGGGCCGGGGCAGGGCGCGGACGGGCCGGGGCAGGGCGGAGACGCGGCGCGCGGCGCGGCGGAGGGGACCGGCGCCCCCACGCCCGGCGCGCCGAAGGCGGCCGAGCTCTGGCTGCTCGCCGCCGCCTTCTTCATCGCCGCGGCGGGCCTGACCTATGAGCTGATCGCCGCCGCCAGCGCCTCCTACCTGATCGGCGACAGCATCGCGCAGTTCAGCCTGGTCATCGGCGTGTTCCTGTCCTCCATGGGCCTCGGGGCCTGGGCGTCGCGGCACGTGTCGGACCCGGCGCGGGGCTTCGTGTCGGCGCAGCTGGCGCTGGGAGTGCTGGGGGGCTTCTCGGCCCCGGCCCTGTTCTTCTCCTACGCCTATCTCGACGCGGTGCGCCCGGTGCTGTTCACCGCGCTGATCGCCATCGGCGCGCTGGCGGGGGCCGAGATCCCGCTGATCGCGCGGCTGCTGGAGAAATCGGGCGCCAGGCACCGGTTCGAGAACGTGCTGACCTTCGACTATGCCGGGGCGCTGGCCGCCTCGGTGCTGTTCCCGCTCGCCGTAGTGCCGATGCTGGGGCTGATGGCGGCGTCGCTGGCCTTCGGGCTGATGAACGTCGCCGTCGGGGCCGCCTCCATCGTCGCGCTGCGCCCGCGCGGGACGCGGGGGCTGGCGGTCGGGGCCGCGGTCTCGGCCGCGCTGCTGGTCGGGGGGCTGGGGCTGTCGGACCGCTTCGTCTCGGCGCTCGACGCGCAGATGTTCGAGGACGAGGTGATCCTGGCCGAGGACACCGCCCACCAGCGCGTCGTCGTCACCCGGTTCCGGGACCGCACGCGGCTGTTCCTCAACGGCTCGATCCAGTTCGACAGCCTGGACGAGCATCGCTACCACGAGGCGCTGGTGCATCCGGCGATGTCCCGGGCGGCGTCGCGCAAGCGGGTGCTGATCCTCGGGGGCGGCGACGGGATGGCGGCGCGCGAGGTGCTGCGCTGGCCCGAGGTCGAGGCGGTGGTGCTGGTCGATCTCGACCCGCGGGTGACCGAGATCTTCGCGGCGCGCGACGACCTCGCGGCCCTGAACGGCGGCAGCTTGCGCAACCCCAGGTTGACAGTTGTCAACCAGGACGCCTGGGCCTTCGCGCAGGAGAGCGGCGAGGGCTTCGACGTGATCATCGGCGACCTGCCGGACCCGCGCACGCATATCCTCTCCAAGCTCTACAGCCTTGAATTCTATGCCATCCTGATGGAGCGCCTGCGCCCCGGCGGGGTCTTCACCACCCAGGCCGGAAGCCCGGTCTTCGCGCGCGAGGCGTTCTGGTGCGTGGCCGAGACGCTGGCGCAGACCCGCAACCCGTATGCGCCCGAGGGGGCGCTCTCGGTCCTGCCCTACCACGTCTACACCCCGAGCTTCGGCGACTGGGGCTTCGTGATGGCCAGCCCCCGCGCGCGCCCGCCGCTCGGGGCGCTGCCCGACGGCCTCAAGTTCCTGACGCCCGGGGTATGGGCGGGCGCGGCGGCCTTCGGCAAGGATGCCGGGCCGGTCGAGGTTCCCGCGAACTCGATCAAGGACCACCCGCTGGTGCGCTACTACGAGAACGGCTGGGACCGCTGGTTCCGCTAGCGGGCGCCGTTTCGCCGCAAGCCTGCGCGGCGCGTTTCAAATCCGCTCATCCCGCCCTGGATATTCAGAAACCCCGGCCGGTCCGCCGGGGTTTTTCTGCATTTCATCCAAGGAGATCCTCCATGCGCATTCCCCTTCTCGCGGCCCTGGCGCTGGCCGCCGGAACCGCCGCCGCCGCGGCCGCCCCGGTGACCTTCGACGTCCAGGTCGCCGGGTCCTTCGGCGCCGGGTCCGGCACGTTCACCATCGACAGCGCGCTGATCGCGCCCGCGGCCGCGGTCGCCTTCTCGGACATCCTCGTGGATCTCGACTACACCAGCGTGGCGGGCGGGACGGCGCATTTCTCGGCCGCGCTGGGCCCGGCGACGGATGCGGCGATCTTCGACCCGCTGGGCGAGGAGATCGCGGCGCTCGCGTCCTCGGCCGGGCCGCTGGTGGGCTTCCTGTCCGATGACGGGCTGACCACGCTGGGGATCACCACGGGAGCGGCGCCGTTCTTCCTCGCGCTGTCCTCGGCGGCGGCGGACATCGTGGCGGATGACGGGAGCGTCGTCATCACCCGGGTTCCGTCCGACGTGCCGCTGCCCGCCGCCGCGCCGGCGCTGCTGGCGGGGCTGGCCGCGCTGGGCTTCGCCGGGCGCCGCCGCGCGGGCTGAACCGCGTCGCCCGCCATGCGAAGGGCCCGCCGGATCGCTCCGGCGGGCCCTTTCTGCGTCCGTCTGCGCGGGCCCCCAAGGGGGGCGGCGATCAGTAGGCGACGGTGGTGAACTTGGTCACCAGGTAGGCGTCGATGGCTTCCGAGCCGCCCTCGGTGCCGATGCCCGAATCCTTGATGCCGCCGAAGGGCACCTCGGGCAGGGCGAGGCCGTTGTGGTTGATCGTCAGCATCCCGGCCTCCACCTCGCGGGTCAGGCGCGCGATGGTCCCGCCGTCGCGGGCGAAGGCGTAGGAGGCGAGGCCGAATTCGAGCCGGTTCGCCTCGACGATCGCGTCGTCGAGGGTGCTGAACGGGTTGACGATGGCGACGGGGCCGAAGGGCTCCTCGTTCATGATACGCGCCTCGGTCGGCACGTTGGCGAGGACGGTGGGCTGGAAGAACTGGCCCTTGTTGCCGATCCGCTCGCCGCCGGTCTTCAGGGTCGCGCCGCGCTCGACCGCATCCGCGATCAGCTCCTGCAGGGCGGGGATGCGGCGCTCGTTGGCGAGGGGGCCCATCTGCGCGCCCTCCTCGGTCCCGGCGGCGACCTTGATCCCCTCGGCCAGCTTCACGAAGCCGTCGAGGAACTCGTCATAGACGTTTTCCTCGACCATAAAGCGGGTGGGGGAGACGCAGACCTGGCCCGCGTTGCGCCACTTGGACAGGCCCATGACCTTCACGGCCGCCTTGATGTCGGCGTCGCCCGCGATGATCACCGGGGCGTGGCCGCCGAGCTCCATGGTCGACTTCTTCATGTGGGCGCCGGCGAGGGCGTGCAGGTGCTTGCCCACGGGGGTGGAGCCGGTGAAGGAGATCTTCTTGATGACCGGATGCGGGATCAGGTACTCGGAAATCTCGGCCGGGACGCCGTAGACGAGGTTGATGACGCCCGCGGGCACGCCCGCTTCGACGAAGCAGTCCATCATCGCGGCCGGGGAGGCGGGGGTTTCCTCGGGGCCCTTGACGATGATCGAGCAGCCCGCGGCGAGGGCGGCGGACAGCTTGCGCACGACCTGGTTGAGCGGGAAGTTCCACGGCGTGAAGGCGGCGACGGGGCCGACGGGCATCTTGATCGCCTGCTGCATGACGTTGGGCATGCGCGAGGGGATGATCTGGCCGTAGGCGCGGCGGGCTTCCTCGGCGAACCAGTCGATGGTGTCGGCGGCGCCGAGGGTTTCGCCCTTGGCCTCGGCCAGCGGCTTGCCCTGCTCGGCGGTCATGATCGCGGCGATCTCGCCGGCGCGGGCGCGCAGGTTGTCGGCGGCCTTGCGCATGATCTTCGCGCGCTGGTAGGCGCCGGTGGCGGCCCATTCCTTGAAGCCCTTGTCGGCGGCGGCGAGCGCGGCGTCGAGATCGGCGGTCGAGGCATGGGCGACCGTGCCGATCTGCTCGTCCGTGGCGGGGTTGATGACGGGGATCGAGCGGCCGCCCTCGGCCGCGCGCCAGGCGCCGTCGATCAGCAGAAGGGTGTCGGGATAGGACATGGGGGTCTCCTTGGGTCGGTCGGCGCGGCGCGGGAGGATCCCGGCGCGGCGCGGCGGCGGCGGCGCGGCCCTCTCCCCGGGGCGCCGCTGCGAAACTGGGGTTCATACGTGCCCCTTACGATCCATCGGCGCAAGGGGGCGCGTGGGCCGTGTTCGCCTGGCGGCGCCGGGGGGAGAGATTATCTCCGAGTGAAACAATCGGGTTTGACTTATCCGACTGAAACGGTCAGAAATGGAGTCGCCGGCCAGCCATCCGCGCCTTTCCTTTCGTGCGCCGACAGCCCCGCCGATCCCGCCCGCACCCCTTGCGATGCGCGCCGTCTCCGCCCGGTTTCCGGGCGGCCGGGCGATGCGCGCCGCGTTTCCCGGAGGCCGTCCGATGCAGCGACCCGCCGCGCCTGCGCCCAAGAGGGCGCGCGAAGACTTTCCCGACACCGTGCTTCTCGGGCCCTGGCGGTTGGAGCGGCTGTTGGACGCGTTCGATCCGGCGTCCCCCTCGACGATCCGAAAGGAAGCCTGAATGATGCCCTATATCGCCCAGAACCCCTCCGCCTCGCGCGCCGGTCCGTCCCTGCCGCTCGAGGACCAGATCGAGGACATCCCCGTCTATGACGCCCGGCTGCTGACCAGCGCGGCGGGGACGGCGCGGATCGTGCTGGACGGCGCGGTCTATGCGCTGCGGATCACGCGGCAGGGCAAGTTGATCCTGACCAAGTGAGGCTGGCTCAGGTGAGGCCGGCCAGGTGAGGCTGGCAAAGTGAGGCCGGCCAGGCGCGGACCCTGACGGCCCGGTTAACCCCGGGGCAAGGCGCGCTGCGCCACCATGGCGCCCATGTCGCGGGCGGAGAAGATCGTGGTCGGCGTCCGCCCCGGGGACCGGGCGCGGGGTCGGGACCGGGCGGAGCGGGGCGGGTGCGCCCTCGCGCCCGCGGGGTTCGACTTGTGCCTGCAGACCATCCCGCTCGGCGATCCGCCCCCGGCGGCGGCGCCCTGGCCGCACGCGGCGCCGCCCGGTTTCGACGCCCCGCCCCCGGGGCCGAGCCGGGCGGCGGGCGCGATCTTCGACCTGACGCGCCTGCTGGGCGCGGCGGGGCGGCCCTTCGCCACCGGCATCGACCGCTTCGACATCGCGCTGGCGAAACAGCTTTACGCGCGGCTCGGCGACGGGCTGCATTTCGCGGCGCTGCGGGGCGAGGCGGCGCGGGCGGTCCCGTGGACCGGCGCGGTGCGGTTCCTCGATGCGCTGGACCGGCGCTGGCGGGGGCTGCGGCTGAGCCCCGGGCAGCGGCTGGCGCTGGCCCGCGCGCCGATCCTGCGGCGGGGGCGGGCGCCGGACCTGCTGCGCCGCCGGGCCGCGGGGGGCGCGATCTACGTCAATGGCGGCCATGGCGGGCTGCTGCGCAGTTCCGCGGCGATGGCGATGCTGGACCCGGACGGGCGGATGCCGCGCCGGGTGATCCTGCATGACCTGATCCCCCTGACCCATCCGAAGGCCCAGACGCCGGAGGGGCGGGCCCGGTTCGCCCGCTTCCTTGCGGGGGTCGAGGCCGCGCCGGGGCGCACGCTGGTGCTGGCCAATTCCGCGGCCACGGCGGCGGAATGGGACGCCCGCGGCGGCCCGGGGGCGCAGGTGCTGCGGGTGGCGCTGGCCCCCCGCGCCGCCGTGCCCGCGCCCGGGCTGGTGCGCGACCTGCTGGCCCCGCGGCTGACCGCGGCGCCGGGGCCGCTCTTCGTCTGTCTCGGGACGGTGGAGCCGCGCAAGGGCCACGCGATGCTGCTCGACATCTGGGAGGAGTTCGCCCGCTTCGGGCGCGCCGCCCCGGCCCCGCGCCTGGCGGTGGTGGGGCGGCGCGGCTGGGCCGAGCGGGGGCTGGTGCAGCGGCTGCTCGATCCGCCGCCGGGGGTGGTCTGGCTCGACGGCGCGACGGATGCCGAGGCGACGGCGCTGCTGGCGCATTCGGACGGGCTGCTGATGCCCTCGGGCGCCGAGGGGCTGGGCCTTCCGGCGATGGAGGCGGCGGCGCTGGGGGTTCCGGCGCTGCTGTCGGACCTTCCGGCGCTGCGCGAGGCGGGGGGGCCGTCGGCGCGGTTCCTGCCGCCGGGGGACCACGCCGCCTGGGCGGCGGCGATACATGAACTTTGCATGCACGCTTGAAACTTCCTCGCGTCCGGTCACGTTGTTCGAGGGGTGTGCGGGATGACGCCGCCCCGACGACCGTGAGGGGAAGGGGCGCGCCGCATGACCACAGACCTGGACAGGGCCCGCGTGGCGGAATTGATCGGCGAGGTGGCGCGGCGTGACCGCGGGGCCTTCGCCGAGCTTTACGACCGCACGTCGGCCAAGCTTTTCGGCGTGCTCTTGCGCATGCTGCAGGACCGGGCCGAGGCGGAGGACGCGTTGCAGGAAGTCTTCATCAAGGTCTGGCGCGGCGCCCCGCGCTTCGCCGCCGGCAAGGCCAGCCCGATGTCCTGGCTGATCGCCATCGCGCGCAACCATGCCGTCGACCGGCTGCGGGCGCGCAACGCCGCGCTGGCGCGGGATGAGCGCGAGGAGGCGGCCGAGCAGGTCCCCCATCGCGGCCCGACGCCCGAGGATCTGTCCGTGGGCCGGTCGGAATCCGCGCGCATCGCCGAATGCCTCGCCCGGCTGGACGCCGCGCGGGCGAAGGCGGTGAAGGGCGCGTATCTCGACGGATTGTCGTACAAGGAGCTGGCGGCGGCCTTCGAGGTGCCGCTGAACACGATGCGCACCTGGCTGCGGCGCAGCCTGATCTCGTTGCGGGAGTGCATGGCCGAATGAGCGGGCAGGACGATACCCCCGGGATTCCCCCCGACATGCCCGGCGTGCCGGAGGACGAGCTGCTGGCCGCCGAGCTGGCGCTGGGCGTGCTGGAGTTCGACGCGCGCGCCCGGGCGAAGGCCCGCGCGGCCTGGGACCCGGGTTTCGCCGCGCTGGTCGCGGCCTGGGAGGAGCGGCTGTCGGGCATGGCCGAGGACGTCCCCGCCGTGCCGCCGCCGCCCTCGGCCCGCCGCCGGATCCTGCGCGAGCTGTTCGGCGAGGGGCCGGAGGTGGTGGAGGCCCCCGCCGCCGCCGCCGACGCCGCGCCCGCCGCCCCGGCGCCCGAACCGGCCCCGGCCCCCGCCGCCCCGACGCCGATCCGTCCTTCCCGCCGCCGCGAGGTCTTCGCCTGGCGCGCGCTGGCCGCGGCCTGCGTGCTGGTCGGCGCCGTCTCGGTCATCCGCCCGGACATCGCGCCGGTGCATTTCGGCCCGGTCGAGCCCGCCCAGGTCCGCTATGTCGCCCTGATCCAGGGCGAGGCGGGCGGCCCCGGCTTCTTCGCCGTCCTCGACGAGGTGACGGGCGAGACGCTGGTGCGCCAGGTCTCGGGGCCCGAGCCCGCGGACGGGGTCTACCAGATGTGGATGGCGAACGAGGGCGCGCCGGTGTCGATGGGCCTGCTCGAGGGCGGATCGCAGGCGCTGCGGATGCCGGCCGAGCTTCTGGCCCCCGGCGGCGGCTTCCTGCCGGGCGCGCATTTCGGCGTGTCGCTGGAGCCCCCGGGCGGCTCGCCCACCGGGGCGCCGACGGACGTGGTCGCGACGGGCGACCCGGAACGGTTCTGAGGCCGCGCGTCCGGCGGATGAATTCGGACCCTTGCCGCGGGCGCGCGGCGCGGAAGGGGGCGCCGCCGGGCGCCCCCTTTTCGATGTTTGCTGCGCCGCGTCCGAATTGCGCTGCGCCGCGGAAGAATTCGCTTTTCATTCATCTGTGGAATTCCTTTTCACAAAAAATGTTGACGGCGCGTGATTCCGCCCGTCACCTTTCTCCTGCTGAACAACAGCGGGCGAAAAAGCCCGCGTCAGGGAGGAGAACTGGAATGTTCAACACGCCGTTTACGGCGCGCAGCGTGCTGCGCGTCGCCGGGGCCGCCGCGCTGGGCCTCGGCCTCGCCGCCCCGGCCCTCGCGCAGGATTGCCAGCCGTCCAAGTGGGGCGCCGACGACCAGCTCGGCGCGGCCAACATGCTCAGCCCCGAGCGGACGCTCGAGGCCGCCAAGCTGATCAAGCAGGGCAAGTCGCAGCCGCTGGGGATCACCATCGGCCCGGACACGCCCGCCTTCGCGCCGCGCTCGCTGTCGATGCAGGTGATCCAGCCGAACCAGACGCGGGGCAAGGATGCGCTCGGCTATGGCGGGGGCGGCGTCTACAATGACGACGTGATCCAGATGTGGTTCGGCATCGGGTCGCAGATCGACGGACTGGGGCACCTCGGGGATCACGGGCGCTACTACAACTGCAACAAGGCCGAGGACATCTCGGCCACCACGGGCCTGACCAGGCTGGGGGTCCACCAGATCCCGCCGCTGGTGACCCGCGGCGTGGTCGTGGACATGGCGAGCCATTTCGGCATGGACGTTCTGCCCGCCGGCCACGTGATCGACGAGGCGGCGTTCAAGGCGGCGGCCGAGGCGCAGGGCGTGGAGATCCGGGAAGGCGACGTGGTGCTGATGCACACCGGCTGGACCGAGGGCAAGCTGGAGAGCGCGCCGCAGGAATGGGTGTCGGGCGAGCCGGGGATCACGCAGGACGTGGCGGAGTACCTGGCCTCGATGAACGTGATGGCCGTGGGGGCCGACACCTGGGGCGTGGACGTGGTGCCGCCGCCCGCGGGGCAGAAGGTGTTCTATTCCCACGTCGTGCTGCTGCGGGACAACGGGATCTACATCCTCGAGACGATGAACACCGGCCCGCTGGTGCGCGACGGGGTGAAGGAGTTCATGTTCGTGCTGGGCCAGGCCCGGGTGAAGGGCTCGGTGCAGATGGTGATCAACCCGGTGGCGCTGTACTGATCCGCCGGGGATGAGAATGCGAAAGGCCCGCCGGGGAACCGGCGGGCCTTTCTTGCGTCTTTTGCGTCCGGGGGCCGCGGCCAGCGCGGCCGGGAGCGGCGGCGTCAGGCGAAGACGACGGTGCGCATGCCGTTGAGCATCACGCGGCTTTCGAGGTGCAGCTTGACGGCGCGCGAGAGGGCCTTGTTCTCCACGTCGCGGCCGACGGCCACGAGGTCCTTGGCGGACATGGCGTGGGTCACGCGCTCGACCTCCTGCTCGATGATCGGGCCCTCGTCGAGATCGGGGGTGACGTAGTGGGCGGTGGCGCCGATCAGCTTGACGCCGCGCTCATGCGCCCGGCGATAGGGGTTGGCGCCCTTGAAGGCGGGCAGGAAGGCGTGGTGGATGTTGATGACCTTGCCGAACAGGCGGTTCGAGAGGTTGTCGGACAGCACCTGCATGTAGCGGGCGAGGACGACGAGATCGGCGTTGGTCTCGTTCACCAGCGAGAGCAGCTTGGCCTCCTGCTCGGCCTTGGTCTCGGGGGTCACGGCCCAGTGGTAATAGGGCACGCCCTCGTCATCGGCGAATTTCTTGGCGTCGGGGTGGTTGGAGACGATGGCCACCACCTCGGCGTCCAGCTGGCCGACGCGGACCTGGTAGAGCAGGTGCAGCAGGGCGTGGTCGAATTTGGACACCATCAGGATCATCTTCGGCTTGCGGGCCATGTCCTGCAGGCGGGACTTCATGCTGAAGCGGTCGAAGGCCGGGGCCATCAGCTTCTCGATGTCGTTCCCTTCCTTGCCGTCCGGGGCGTCGAAGGCGACGCGCATGAAGAAGCGGTTGCTCTCGCGGTCCCAGAACTGGTTGGACTCGGTGATGTTGGAGCCCATGGCCGCCAGCTCGGTGGTGATGGCGGCGACGATGCCGGGACGGTCCTCGCAGGAGAGGGTCAGAACGAAGGGATTGGTCATCTGGGCAAGGGCTCCGACGTCCGGGGCGCGGCCTGTGGTCCGCGCCGAAATTCAACTGACGACTGTCATAGGCAAGGGCGCGGGGGCGCGTCCACCTGCGCGCGACACACCAAGGGCGAAAGGCGGCGCCCCGGATGGCGCAAACGGGCTGCGCGGGGCGGAAAAGGGGGCGGGCGGGGAATCGGCGGATTCGGCGCCCGGGGTGGGGCGGGGCGAGGGGCGGGGCGCTGCGTCAGCGGAGGATCGGCCCCATGGCGCGCAGCCGCAGCATCGCGGCGATCCCGGCGACGGGCCCGAGGCCCATGGCCGCCAGGGTCCAGCTCCAGCCGACCGCCGCCGCCATCACCGGAGCGGCCTGCACCGTCCCGGCGGTCAGCGCGAAGCCGAGCGCGGTCTGCAGGGTCATCAGCGACCCGGCCCGCTCGGGCGGCGCCGCGTCGGCCACGAGGGCCGAGAACTGGGCGCTGTCGGGGATCACCGTCACCCCCCAGGCCAGCGCGCAGGCGAAGAACAGCCAGGGCGGTCCGCCGAAGGCGAGGGCGGTGAAGATGGCGCAGGCCATGCTGAGGACCATCGCGCCCGCCGCGACCTCGGCCTTGCCGAGCCGGTCCGCGGCGCGGCCCGCCAGCACGCAGGCCGGGGCCCCGGCGGCGATGGCGCAGAAGGCGGTGAGGGGGCCGAACCAGTCGCCGCCATCCCAGTTGGAGGCTGCGGCGGAGGCGCCTGCCGCCACGCCGATCCAGGCCCAGAAGGAATAAAGCTCCCACATGTGGCCAAGGTAGCCGGCGATGGCGAGGCGCACGCGGCGGTTGGTCCAGGCCTCGGTCATCGCGCGGAGCGACAGGGTCGCGGCGCGGGCGTGGTGCGGCCCGAGGCGGGCGGCGAAGATGAGGGCGCCCGCCGCCGCGGCGAGGGCCGAGGCGGCGAGGAGCCCGGCGCGCCAGTCGGCCCCCCCGGCCAGGCGCACGGCGTGGGGCAGGGCGGAGCCGAGGGTCAGCGCCCCCACCAGCGCGCCGACGATGAAGCCGCGGTCCTTCACGCTCCAGCCCACGGCGATCTTCATGCCGACGGGATAGACCCCGGCCAGCAGCGCCCCGACGGCGACCCTGAGCGCGATGGCGACGTCGGATCCGGGCGCGGCCCACAGCAGCCCGGCATTGGCGACCGCCGCGGACCAGGCGCAGGCGGCGAAGACCCGGCGCGGGTCGTAGCGGTCCGCCAGCCCCAGCGCAGCCGAGGCGAGGGCGCCGATGACGAAGCCGAGCTGGACGCCTGCGCTGAGCGCCGCCTGCCGGGCCGGGGACATCGGCGCCTCGCGCAGCATGTCCGGCAGCACGGCGGCGGCGGCGAACCAGAGGGCCATGGCCGCGATCTCGGCGGTGAAGAGGACGGCGAGGGCGCGGGCCTTGGGGGTCATGGGGCGGGCTTTCGGGCGTGGGGGCGGTGCAGGCAAGGTGAGGGCCGGGGCGCCAGAATGCACGGCGGGGGCGATCACGTCTGCCCACGCTTTCGTCGCCAATGCGCGAGGGGGGCGAGGGGGGGAGTGCGAGGAGGTGCGAGGGGGGGAGTGCGAGGAGGTGCGAGGGGGGAGCGCGGGGAGGTGCGAGGGGGAGGCGTGTGGACCTGGCAACAAAAGCGTGGCCCCGGCCCCGCGGCTGCGGTACTTCCGAAGCATGAATGTGAAAGCGAAACCTGGCGCGCTGGACGACGCGCTGTTCCTTGTCGACGCGCCCGATCCCGAGGGGGAGGCGGGGGCGGCGCGAAGGACGCTCTCGCTCACCGAGGCGCCCTCGGTGCTGCTGGTCTTCGCCGCAAACCGCTATACCCGCACCATCTCGCGCATCTACCAGGCCCGCTACGGGATCGGGGCGATGGACTGGCGGATGCTGGTGACGCTGACCCGGACGCCGGACAGCTCGGTCTCGCAGGCCGCGGACCTGATCGGGATCGACAAGGCGGCGGTGTCGCGCGCCATCGCCCGGCTCGAGGCCCGCGGGCTGGTGCAGTCGCGCACCCCCGGCCCCGATGCGCGGCGGCGGCTGTTCCGCCTGACGGCGGAGGGCGCGGCCCTGCATGATGAGGTGCTGGTGGACGCGCTGCGCCTGCAGCGGGAGATGCTGGACGGGTTCTCGGAGGAGGAGGCCGCGACGCTGGCGGGCCTGCTGCGGCGGTTCATCGACAACCTGGACGATGCGGGCGATGCGGGCTGAGCCGGGCCTGCGGGGCCAGGAGGGCCGAAGGGGCCGGGAGGGCCCAAGGGGCCGGGGGAGAAGGACCGCCCGATGACCGTGATCGCCGCCAACCTGGGCCTGATGTACCGGGACCGCCCGCTGACGGACGCCATCGCCGCCGCCGCGGCGGACGGGTTCGACGCGGTGGAGTTCCAGTTCCCCTATGACACGCCCGCCGAGGAGACCGCCGCCGCCCTGCGCGCCGCCGGGATCCCGGCGCTGGGGCTGAACACGCCGCTGGGGACCGGGCCCTGCGCGCTCGGCTTCGCCGCCGTGCCGGGCTACGGCGCCGAGGCGCGCGCGGCCATCGACCGCGCCTTCGCCTATGCCGAGGCCATCGGCGCCCGCGCCGTCCACGTCATGGCCGGAGAGACCGATGGCGGCCCGGCGGCGGATGCGGCCTATCGCGACGCGCTCTCCCACGCCTGCGACCGGGCGGCCGAGGGCGGGCGGATGGTGCTGATCGAGCCGCTGAACCCGCGGCAGGCCCCGCGCTATCACCTGGGCAGCGCCGAGCAGGGCGCCGAGGTGATCGAGGCGCTGGCCCGGCCCGAGCTGAAGCTGATGTACGACCTTTATCACCAGCAGATCCTGCAGGGAGACCTGGTGGAGCGGTTCAAGGCGCTGGCCCCGCTCGTGGGCCATGTGCAGTTCGCCGCCGTGCCGGACCGCGGCGCGCCCGCCGCCGACCTCTCGGGCGGCGAGATCCATGTCGGCGCCGTGCTGCGCGCGATCCGCGATGCGGGCTATGGCGGCGCGGCGGCGGCGGAATACATCCCCGGCGCGCCGGGGGCGGGGGCGTTGGACTGGCTCCCCGCCCTGCGCGCCGCATTGGCTTGAAGGAGAGACCCATGGACGTGGTGATCTGGCACAACCCGCGCTGCTCGAAATCGCGCGAGACGCTGGCCTTGCTGGAGGCGCGGGGGATCGCGCCGGTGGTGCGCAAGTATCTCGAGGATGCGCCCTCGGCGGCGGAGATCACGGCGGCGGCCGAGGCGGCGGGGCTGAGCCTGCGCGACATGGCCCGCCGGAAAGAGGCGGAGTGGAAGGCGCAGGGGCTCGATGACGTGGACGGGCCCGCGCTGGCCGAAGCCATGTCCGCGACGCCGAAGCTGATCGAGCGGCCGGTGGTCTTCGCCAATGGCCGCGCCGCGCTGGGCCGCCCGCCCGAGGCCGTGCTGGCGCTGCTGGAGGGCTGAGGCGGGGCGGCGCCGCGGGGCGGGACCGGCGCTGCGCCGGGTCCGGCCGCGGCGGCGCCCACCCCCCCCCGCCCGGCCCTCTCCTCCCCCGTTCCTGACCGAAGGCTGATCCGATGCAAGCCGCCCTCGCCGAGAAGCTGCTGAGCGCCTGGCCCATCCGGGCCGGGGCCTTCGTGGTGACGCTTTACGGCGACGTCGCCGCCCCGCGCGGCGGGCGGCTGTGGATGGGCGAGATCGTCGAGGCCTGCGCCCCGCTGGGCCTGTCCGACAGCCGGGTGCGCACGGCGGTGTCGCGCCTCGTGTCCTCGGGGCGGATCGAGGGGGAGAAGATCGGGCGCCGGTCGATGTACCGCCTGACCCGCTCGGGCGAGGCGGAGTTCGCCCGCGCCACCCGCCTGATCTACGCCCCCGCCGATCCGCCGCCGATGAAGGGCTGGCTGCTGGTCCCGCTGCCCCAGGGCGCGGGGCGCGAGGCGCTGGCCGCGAAGCTGCAGCGGCGGCGCTTCGGCATCCCGCGCCCGCATCTCGCCCTCGCGCCCGACCGCGGGGGACCGGCGCCCGACGTCGCGCCGCTGTTCCGGGCCGAATGCACCGACGACCTGGCGGAGCTGGCCGCCGCGGCCTGGCCGCTGGAGGAGCTTTCGGCGGCGATGACGCGGTTCCTCGAAGCCTTCGCGCCGCTGGAGGACCGGCTGGCGGCGCGGCCGATGCCGGGGCGCGACGCGCTCGCGCTGCGGCTGCTGCTGGTCCACGCCTGGCGCGAGATCGCGCTGGCCGACCCGGTGCTGCCGCTGGGCCTGCTGCCCGCAGGCTGGCCGGGGCCGGAGGCGCGGCGGCTGTTCGCGCGGCTCTACCTGGCGCTGACGCCCTCGGCCGAGGCCGAGGCGGCGCGGCGGTTCACGGGCGAGGATGGCCGCCCGCTGCGCCCCGACCCCGCGGAAATGGACGCCCGCCTCGCCCCGTTGCGGGGCTGAGCGCGGCCCGAAGCGGGAGCGCGCAGGTCTTAACGTGTCACAGAAATATTGATGCATCCCGAAATCTGTGACATATAACGCTGCAACGGCACGCAGCCCCGATTCCGTGGGCCCGATTCCTTTGGGAGGGACTCGAGACATGTACGCACAGTTGGTTGAGACCGGCGCCGCCGAGGGCGGGCCCGAGGAGCAGGCCTTCCAGGAGCGGATCGACCGCAACGTGCAGATCGAGCCGCGCGACTGGATGCCCGCCGGGTATCGCAAGACGCTGGTGCGCCAGATCTCCCAGCACGCGCATTCGGAAGTCGTCGGGCAGGCGCCCGAGGGCAACTGGATCACCCGCGCGCCGTCCTTGCAGCGCAAGGCGATCCTGCTGGCCAAGGTGCAGGACGAGGCGGGGCATGGCCTTTACCTCTATTGCGCCGCCGAGACGCTGGGGATTTCCCGCGACCAGCTGACCGAGCAGCTGCTGACCGGCAAGGCCAAGTACTCCTCGATCTTCAACGAGCCGACGCTGACCTGGGCCGACGTGGGCGCCATCGGCTGGCTGGTCGACGGCGCGGCGATCATGAACCAGGTGCCGCTGCAGCGCTGCTCCTACGGCCCCTATGGGCGGGCCATGGTGCGGATTTGCAAGGAGGAGAGCTTCCACCAGCGCCAGGGCTTCGACATCATGCGCGCCCTCGCCCACGGGACCGAGAAGCAGAAGGCCATGGCGCAGGACGCGCTGAACCGCTGGTGGTGGCCGTCGCTGATGATGTTCGGCCCCTCGGACAAGGACAGCACCCATTCGGCGCAGTCGATGCGCTGGGGCATCAAGCAGAACTCGAATGACGAGCTGCGGCAGAAATTCGTCGACCAGACCGCGCCGCAGGCGGCGTGGCTGGGGCTGACCGTCCCGGACCCGGAGCTGGCCTGGAACGAGGAGAAGGGCTGCTTCGACTTCGGCGAGCCGGACTGGGACGCCTTCATGGCGATCCTGAAGGGCAACGGCACCATGAACCGCGAGCGTCTCAACGCCCGCAACAAGGCCTGGGACGACGGCGACTGGTACCGCGAGGGGCTGATGGCCCATGCCGCGAAGCACGAGGCCGCGAAGACGGCGGCGGAGTGATGCGGGCGCTCGCCCTCGTCGCCATCCTGGCGGCGGGGCCGGCCGCGGGCCAGTACGTTTCGCAGAACCACGCCTGGGAGGCGGTTTGCAACCCGTCGGGATACGCGCTGACCAGCCGCGACCGGGTGGTGCGCTTCTTCGAAGGGGGCGCGAACAGCCGGGTCACGGATGGGCGCGAGACGCTCTATCTCGGCAAATCCTGCGACGCGTACCACGCTGAATTCGGCGAGGGCCGCTGGTGCTGGGCCAATGGCGGCTTCCGGGCGGAATTCGCCGACACGATCTTCGGGTTCCCGCGGCAGGAAATCTCCTGCCCCGACGGGGATATCGACCTTGGACTGCATTGCAGCTGCTGACCTGCGCGGCTGACCGAACAAAGACTGGGAGGACGACATGAGCCAGGAATGGCCCCTCTGGGAAATCTTCATCCGCGGCCGCCACGGCCTGTCGCATCGCCATGTCGGCTCTCTGCACGCGCCCGACGCGGCGCTGGCGCTGAAGGCGGCGCGGGACGTCTATACCCGCCGCAACGAGGGCGTGAGCATCTGGGCCGTCCCCGCCGCGCAGATCGCGGCGACCGAGCCCGACAAGGCCGAGGAGCTGTTCGAGCCGTCGGAGAGCAAGATCTATCGCCACCCGACCTTCTTCGACATCCCCGAAGACGTGGGGGCGATGTGATGAGCGCCCCTGCGCCCTCCGCCGAGAAGAAGCGCCCGCTGGTCCCCGGGACCACCGCCCGCGACGCGCGCGCCGATTTCACCGGGCCGCCCGCCGACCCGTTCCTCGCCTTCTGCCTGCGCATGGGCGACAACGCCCTGATCCTGGCGCAGCGGACGGGCGAGTGGTGCGGGCGCGCGCCGGTGCTGGAAGAGGACATCGCCTTCGCGAACATGGGCCTCGACCTGATCGGGCAGACCCAGCTGTGGTTCGAGCTGTTCGCGAAGACCGAGGGCAAGGGCCGCACGCAGGACGAGATCGCCTTCCTGCGCGAGGAGCGGGAATACCTGAACTCGCTCCTGGTCGAGCAGCCCAACGCCGATTTCGCCCATGCCCTGATGCGCCAGTACCTGTTCGACGCCTGGCACCTGCCGATGCAGGAGGGGCTGGAGCAGAGCGCGAACGAGGACGTCGCCGCCATCGCCGCCAAGACGGTGAAGGAAGTGCGCTACCATATCGACCGCTCGCGCGACCTGGTGATCCGCCTCGGCGACGGGTCGGAGAAGAGCAAGGCGAAGATGCAGGCCGCGCTCGACTGGCTCTGGCCCTTCACCGCGGATCTGGTGGCGTCGGATGCGCTGGACGATGCGCTGGCCGCGGAGGGGATCATCCCGGACCCCGAACAGACCCGCGCGCGGTTCGAGGCCGAGACCGAGGCGAGCCTGACCGAGGCGGGGCTGGTGATCCCCGAAGGCCCGCTGCGGCGGGTCGGCGGGCGCAATGGCCTGCATTCCGAGGCGATGGGCTATATCCTCTCGGAAATGCAGTCCCTGCCGCGCGCCCATCCCGGCGCGAGCTGGTGAGCGTCATGCGCCCGGACATGGACATCGTGAACGGCTGGATCGCCGAGGTCCCGGACCCCGAGATCCCGGCGGTCTCCCTCGTCGATCTCGGCATCGTGCGGGGCGCGGACTGGGACGGCGACACGCTGGTGGTCGACGTCACGCCGACCTATTCCGGGTGCCCGGCCACCGCCATCATCGAGATGGAGCTGGAGACGCACCTGCGCGGGAAGGGCCTGTCGGACGTGCGCATCAACCGGCGCATGTCCCCGCCCTGGACCACCGACTGGATCACGCCCAAGGGGCGCGAGGACCTGCGCGCATACGGCATCGCCCCCCCCGTGGGCGGCGCCGCGATGTGCGCCGGGTCGCTGACCGCGCAGGCGCCGGCCTGCCCCCGCTGCGGCGGGGCGGGAGAGCTGATCTCGGCCCGCGGGTCGACCCCGTGCAAGGCGCAGTTCCGCTGCCGGGACTGCCTGGAACCTTACGACTATTTCAAAGCCATCTGAGGGACGCGCCATGCAGGACTTCATTCCGCTGACCGTGACCGCGATCGACCGCGACACCGCCGACAGCGTGGCCGTCACCCTGGCCCCGCCCGCCGGAGAGGAGGGGCGCTTCGCCTTCCTGCCCGGCCAGCACCTGACCTTCCGCCGCGATTTCGACGGCGAGGAGCTGCGCCGCTCCTATTCCATCTGCGCCGGGCCGGGCGAGGGGCTGAAGATCGGCGTCAAGCGGGTGACGGGGGGCGCGTTCTCCTCGCTCATCAACGGTGATCTGAAGGTCGGCGACGTGCTCGAGGCCGGCGTGCCCGAGGGGCGCTTCCACGCGCCCGAGGCGCCGGCGGGCGGGTCCTGGCTCGGCTTCGCGGCCGGGTCCGGGATCACCCCGATCCTCGCCATCGCCAAGGCGATCCTGGCCGGGGACCCGGAGGCGCGGTTCACGCTGGTCTATGGCAACCGGGCGCAGGCCTCGGTGATGTTCCGCAGCGAACTCGGGGCGCTGAAGGACCGCTACATGGCGCGGCTGTCGGTGATCCACGTGTTCTCGGGCGAGGGGCAGGAGATCGACCTGTTCTCGGGCCGCATCGACGCGGAGAAATGCCGGGCGCTGTTCGGGGCGTGGGTGGACGTGGAGCACGCCGCGGGCGCCTTCATCTGCGGGCCGGAAGGCATGATGAAAGAGGTCCGCGGGGCGCTGGAAGGCGCCGGGATGGCGAAGGACGCGATCCACATGGAGATGTTCGGCGCCCCGCAGCAGGGCCGCGCCGCGAAGGCCGCCGCCGCCGCCGCCGCGGAAGCGGCCCGGGCCGCGGGCGACATGGCCGAGGTGGTGGTCCGCGCCGATGGGGCCGAGACCCGGTTCCGGATGCCGCGCCAGGGCGCCAACGTGCTGGACAGCGCGCGCGAGGCGGGCGTGGACGCGCCCTGGTCGTGCAAGGCGGGCGTCTGCGCCACCTGCGTGGCCCGCGTGGTCGAGGGCGAGGCCGAGATGGCGCAGAACTGGGCGCTCGAGGATCACGAGGTCCGCGACGGGCTGGTGCTGACCTGCCAGTGCCGCCCGGTCTCGGACCGGCTGGTGCTGGAATTCGACGCGCACTGACCCCGCGCCGGGCGCGCCCGCCGCGCGCCTGACGAGACAAGACACGGCCGCGCGCCCCGGGGCGCGGTCGCTGATACGGCGGGGGCGGGGCTTCCCTCGGCCCCATACCCCCCCATCGCAGGCGGCGGGGCGTCTCCCTTCCCGGGGCGCCCCGCCGCCGCGCGTCCGGCCCTTCCCTCGCGGCCCGGCGCGCATGCGGCCTCCCCCGCCGTCGCCCCGCGGAGCGCGCCCTCACGCGCCCGCGGGGCCCCGGGGCCTCTCCCTCCGCTTCACAGGTTCTGCACCGCCGCCCGCGCGCGGCGGTGGATTTCCGCGCGCGCCCGGGCGAGATTGGCGGGCAAGATTGTCAGACGAAGCAGGCGGGCGTCCAAGACCCGCCGCATCCTGGGAGGGAGAAAGACGATGACCAGGCGATGGACGCGCCGCCCCGAGGAGTCGACCTGGGGCGACTGGGGCGAGGATGACCAGCTCGGGCGCCTCAACCTGATCGACGACGCCAAGCGCCGGCAGGCGGCGGCCGAGGTGCAAGCGGGCAAGGCGTTCTGCCTGTCGCTGCCGCTCGACAAGCCGGGGGGGAACCTTTTGAACAAGCGCCGCCACCCGCCGGTGCTGAAGCCGACCTCGCTGGACGACCGGCCCTTCTTCAACGCCCATTTCGCCGAGCCGGGCGAGGGGCCGACCGATGTCGTGTGCGACGACCTCGCGATCCTGCACCTGCAGTATTCGACCCAGTGGGACGCGCTGGCCCATGTCGGGTCCTGGTTCGACGCGGACGAGGATGGGACGCCGGAGAAGCGGTATTACAACGGCTTCACCGAGGCGGACATGCAGGTCTCGGCCGACGGCGCCTCGCGCGCGACGCGCCTCGGGATCGAGGGCATGGCCGCGCATGGCGTGCAGGGCCGCGGCGTGATGGCCGATTTGCGCGCGCATCTCGGGGATGCCCAGCAGGCGGTGGGCTATGACGCGCTGATGCGGGTGCTGGAGGCGGACGGCGCCGAGGTCGAGCCGGGCGACATCCTGTGCCTGCACACGGGCTTCGCCGACCGGGTGATGGCGCACCAGGGCGAGGTGACGAAGGAGCTTCTGCACGGGACCTGTTCTGCGCTCGACGGGCGGGACGAGAAGCTGCAGCGCTGGGTGATCGACAGCGGCGTGGCGGCGCTGGCGGCGGACAATTACGCGGTCGAGGCCTATCCCGCCCGCCCGGGCGAGGACGCCTGCTGCGCGGCGCTGCCGCTGCACGAGCTGTGCCTGTTCAAGCTGGGCGTGCACCTCGGCGAGCTGTGGTGGATGACCGAGCTGGCCGGGTGGCTGCGCGCGAACAAGCGCACGCGGTTCATGCTGACGGCGCCGCCGCTGCGGCTGCCGGGGGCCGTGGGCTCGCCCCTCTCGCCCATCGCGACGGTGTAAGGGGATGGCCAAGGGGATGGAACGGGTTCTTGTGACCGGCGGCGCGGCGGGGATCGGCGCCGCGATCGCGGATATGTGCCGGGACGCAGGCTGGGAGGCGGTGGTGATCGACGCCGCTCCTTGCCCCGGGGGGATCGTGGCGGATCTCTCGGACCCCGGCGCGGCGGCGGCGGCGCTGGAGGAGGCGCTGTCGGGCGGGCCGATCACCCGGCTGGTGAACAATGTCGGGCTGGTGGCCCCGGCGGCGCTGGCCGACCAGACGCTGGCCGAGTTCGACCGGGCGGCGGCGCTGAACCTGCGCTGCGCGATGCAATGCGCGCAGGCGGTGCTGCCGGGGATGCGGGCGGCGGGGTTCGGGCGGATCGTCAACATCGCCTCGCGCGCGGCCCTGGGGAAGGAGGGGCGGACGGCCTATTCCGCGACCAAGGCGGGGCTGATCGGCATGGCCAAGACCTGGGCGCTGGAGCTGGGCGCGGACGGGATCACCGCCAACGCCATCGGCCCCGGCCCGATCGCGACCGAGCTGTTCGACAGGGCCAATCCCCCCGGCGCGCCGCGCACGCAAGCGATCATCGACGCGGTGCCGGTGAAGCGGGTGGGCACGCCCGCCGACGTGGCCCATGCCGCGCGGTACCTGTTGTCGGCGGAGGCGGGGTTCGTGACCGGGCAGTGTCTTTACGTCTGCGGCGGGATGACGGTGGGGGCCGCGGGGGCGTAGCGGCGGGGGCGCGGGCGCGCGCCCCGGGGGCCATGCCCCCCCGGTCGCCCCCCGGTCGCGCCTCGTTCGCGCCCACGCCCCCCGCCCGGCGTTCACGCAAATGCGATCCCGGCCCGGCTGGGCGGGTTTCCGGTCCGGGCTATTTCGCGGCCGAAGGGACCCGCGAAGCGGCCCCGGAGCGGCGCGGCCCCGCGCTGCAGCTCTGAAACAGGGAGAAGACGAGATGCAGATGAACCGACGCGACGCCCTCAAGATCACCGCCGCCTGGGCGGCCGCCGCCACCTTCATGCCCTTCGCCGCCCGCGCCGGCGGGCATGGCGACATGTACGAGGCCGAGGGCGGCGAGATCGGGATTCACCCGGTCGACCACGCCTCGTTCGTGATGACCACGCCGCTGGGGACCATCTACAACGACCCGGTCGGCGGGGCGGAGAAATACGCGGACATGCCCGCCGCGGATCTCGTGCTGATCACGCATGAGCATGGCGACCACTTCAACCTCGACACCCTGAACGGCGTGGTGGGCGAGGGCACGATGCTGCTGACCAACCCCTCGGTCTACGAGAAGCTGCCCGAGGCGCTGAAGGCGAAGGCGCAGATGATCGGCAATGGCGAGACGACCGAGATGATGGGCGTCGGCATCGAGGCGATCCCGGCCTACAACCTGACCGAGGAGCGCAAGAAGTTCCATCCCAAGGGCCGCGACAACGGCTATGTGCTGACCCTGGCGGGGATGCGCATCTACATCGCCGGCGACACCGAGGACATCCCCGAGATGCGCGCCCTGAAGGACATCGACATGGCCTTCGTGCCGATGAACCTGCCCTACACGATGGACCCGATCGCCGCCGCCGGGGGCGTGGCCGCCTTCGCGCCGAAGGTGGTGTACCCCTATCACTACCGCGACCAGGACCCGAAGGAATTCGCGGCGAAGCTGGCCGAGCTCGGGGCCGGGTCCGAGGTGAAATACGGCGCCTGGTACGGCGAGCAGCACGCCTGATCGGCGGCGCGGACGCGCAGAAGAGAAGGGGCGGCCCGGCAGCGGGCCGCCCGTTTGCGTTCCGGGGGGGGCGGTTGCGGCGGCGCCGGTCCCGCCGCTTGGGCCGCGAGGCGTTGCGCCTCCCGGCGGGCGGCCCGCCCGGGCGGGACAGCGATGAGGTGGGCGGCGGCGAGCGGCGGGTCTGGGCCGGGCGGTGCGCGTCGCCGGTCCTCCCCCGCCCCGGGGTCCCGCCGCGCCGGGCGGTCCGGTTGACAGCCGCGGCCATGCCGCCCGATGCTGCCTTCCGCGTAAAACCCCGGAGCGTGTCGCCGCCATGCAGTCCCCCCTGACCCCGCCGCGCCGCGCCCGTCCGGCGCGCGCCGTCCTGCCCCCGCGCCCCTGCGCCGTCGCGGCGGAGATCGGGGCATGAGCGCCCCGGCCCCCGCCCCGGCCCCCGCTTCGGCCGCCACCCCGGCCCCCGCCCGCCGCGAGATCGGCCCGCCGCCGCCCGCGACCGGGCGGGCGCGGCAGGCGCTCTGGGCCCTCGCGGCGCTGCCGCTGCTGCTGTGGCTGGTCGCGGTTCCGGGCCTCTTCAACGTGGACGAGGCGCTCTATTTCCTCTCGGCCGACGCGATGGCGCGGCACGGGTCCTTCACGGTTCAGAACGGCTGGGAGCAATACCCGGTCGCGGCGATGAAGCTGTGGTTCCTGGTGGAGGGGACCGGGGGGCTGACCTCGCAATACCCGCCCGGGCCGGCGCTGCTGGGGGCGGGGCCGGTCTCGGCCCTCGGGATCCGGGGGCTGACGCTGCTGAACGCGCTGGCGGCGGCGGGGACGGTGTTCGCGGTGCGGGCGCTGGCCTGGCGGATGTTCGGCGACGCGCGGGTGGCGCTGGGGGCGGCGGCGATCTTCATGCTCTCGAGCTTCTGGCTGGAATTCTCGGTCGGGGTCTGGCCGCACGCGATCACGGTCTGCCTGACCACGGTCGCGCTGGCGCTGGGCCTGGGCGCGGCGGATGCGCAGGCGCGCGGCGCGGCGCTGGGGCGCGCGGCGGCGGCGGGGGCGGCGCTGGGCGCGGCCTGCCTGTTCCGGCTCGACGCCATCCTCGTGCTGCCCGCCATCGGGGCCTTCGCGGTGCTGTTCGCGGCGCGCCCCTGGGCGATGATCGCGGGCGGGGCGGCGGGGCTGGCGGGGCCGCTGCTGGCGCTGGCGGCGCTGAACCAGGCGAAGTTCGGCGCGCTGAACCCGTTCAGCTACGGGCGCGACGACGGGCTGACCACGCTGTCGGGCCACGCGCCGCTGCTGGGCGCGGCGGCGGCGGGGCTGGGGCTGCTGGTCCTGTTCCGGGCGCTGCCCCGCCGGCAGGGCGCGGCGCTGGCCGGGGGGCTGGCGCTGGCGGCCGCAATCGGCGCGGCGCTGGTTCCCGCGGTGGGCGCGGCGCTGGGCCGGGTGGGGTTCGGCGCCTGGGGGCTCCTGGTGGATGCGCGGGCGCTGATCGACCTGCACCCGCACCTGATCCCGGGGCCGGGGGGGACGATGCTCAATCTCGGCCTCGCCAAGAAGGCGCTGGGGCAGAGCCTGCCCTGGGCGGGGCTGCTGCTGGCGGCGCCCTTCCTGCGCTGGGACGGACGGGGGCGGCGCGGGGCGCTGCTCTGCGCCATCGCCGCGGCGCCCTACGCGGCGGCCTTCCTGCCGAGCGCGTGGTTCGGCGGGCTGGGGGGCAACATGCGGTATTTCATGCCGCTTCTGCCGCTGCTGGCGGCGCTGGGCGCGGCGGTGCTGGCGCGGCTGATCGCGGCGGCGGGCGGCGGCGCGGCGGTCGGGGCGGCGCTGCGGCTCGGCGGGCTGGGCGGCGGCGCGGCGGCGGTGGGCTGGCTGCTGGCCGGGCCCGGCGGCGCGCCGGGGGCGCAGCAGGTCCTGGCGCTCTGGCTGCTGGCCGCGGTCGCGGCGGCGTCGCTGGCCGCGGGGCTCGCCGCGGCGGCCCCGGGGGCGCCCGGCGGGCTGCGCCGCGGCACGGCGCGGGCGGCGGTCGCGCTGGGGGCGGCGGGCTTCGCGGGGGGGCTGTTCGCGGGGGGGATGGACCTTGCGTTCTCGCAGCACCGGCGGGCGGTCTCGGCGCTGACGGCCGAGGCGCTGGCGGGGATCGAGGCGCCCAGCATGATGTTCGGCCCGCCCGAGCTGCTGGCCAACCAGGTCGGCCGGGACGACGCGCTGATCGCGATGGTGAGCAATCGCGGCTATCACGTCGACGCGGAGCTGCTGCGCCGGGCCCTGGCCGACGGGCGCGCGGTGGCGGTGCACACGCCGCTGATGCCCGAGGCGCTGGCGCTGATCCCGGGGCTGGAGGCGCGCGAGGTGATCGAGACGCCCTCGGGCGACTGGGTGCTGGTCGGCCTGCCGGGGGGCGACCCGGCGCGATAGGCCGGGGCAGGGCGCGCCCCCGCCGAAGGGCCGCGCGGCCGTGAGGCCGCGGCGGGCCGGAGGCTCCCCCGCCCGACGCCGCGCGCCCCGCGGGGATCGGCGCCCCCCCGCCGAAGGGCCGCGCGGCCGCAAGGCCGCGGCGGGCCGGAGGCCCCCCGCCCGACGCCGCGCGCCGCGCCCGGATCGGCGCGCCCCCCGCCGGAGGGCCGCGCGGCCGCGAGGCCGCGGCGGGCCGGAGGCCGCGACCCGCCCACGGGGAACACGCCCGGGGGAACCCGCCCACGGGGGACACGCCCGGGTGTGCCCTCCCGTGAAGATCCGGCCCATGAAGACCCGGCCATGCAGGCCCGGCCCATGAAAAAACGCCGCCGGGGCGCGATCCCCGGCGGCGTCTGCGCGCGCGGCATGGGCGGGAGGCGTCAGACCTCCAGCCACTCCTTGCGCACGTCCTCGCGGTCCTTCAGGCCCTGCGGCGTGCCCTCGTAGACCATCTCGCCATGGCCCATCACGTAGACCCGGTCGGCGATGTCCATTGCGATGGAGAGCTTCTGCTCCACCAGCATGATCGCGATGCCGCGCCGCGCGATCTCGCGCAGCAGGTCCGCGACCTTGAGGACCATCTGCGGCGACAGCCCCTCGGTCGGCTCGTCCACCATGATCAGGTCCGGGTCGCCCATCAGCGTCCGGCACATGGTCAGCATCTGCTGCTCGCCGCCCGAAAGCACGCTCGCCTCGGTGTCCGCGCGCCGCTGCAGGTTCTCGAACATGTCGAACATGTCCTGCATCTTCCAGCGCCCGTCGCCGTCCTTGATCCCGGGCTTCATCCCGAGGACCAGGTTCTGGCGCGTGGTCATGCCCGGGAAGATGTCCCGGTTCTCCGGCACGTAGCCGACCCCGAGGCGCGAGACCTCGAACGCCTTCTTGCCCGCGATCTGCTGGCCCTTGAACATGACCGAGCCCTTCGGCTCGACCTCGCCCATGATCGCCTTGCAGGTCGTGGAGCGCCCCGCGCCGTTGCGGCCGAGGAGGGCGACGATCTCGCCCGCCCGGACCTCCATGTTGACGCCGTGCAGGATGTGGGACTTGCCGTAATAGGCGTGCATGTCCCGGACCTCGAGCATCACCTCGCCATGTTGCATCTGCGTCATTCCTCAGTGCCCCGCCGCTTCTTCGGCCTCGAGCGCCGCGCCCAGGTAGGCTTCCTGCACCTTCGGGTCCGCGCGCACCGCCTCCGGCTCGCCGGTCGCGACGATCTCGCCATAGACCAGCACCGAGATCCTGTCGGCGAGGCCGAAGACGACGGGCATGTCATGCTCCACCATCATCAGCGTCTTGCCCTCGGTCACCTTGCCGATCAGCTCGACGATGTAGTCGGTCTCGGACCGGCTCATGCCCGCGGTGGGCTCGTCGAGCATGATGACGTCGGCGCCGCCGCCCACGGTGATGCCGATCTCCAGCGCGCGCTGCTCGGAGTAGGAGAGCAGGCCCGCGGGGATGTCGCGCCGGTGCAGCAGGTTGATGCTGTCGAGGATCGCGTCCGCGTCCTCGGTCAGGTGCCGCTGCTTGTTGACCATGGACCACCAGTTGTAGCGGTAGCCCTCGGGCCACAGCAGGGCGCAGCGCACGTTCTCGAACACCGTCATCTTGGGGAAGATGTTGGTGATCTGGAACGAGCGGGAGAGCCCGCGGCGGTTGATGTTGAAGGGCTCCATCCCCGAGATGTCCTCGCCGTGCAGCCGCACGGCGCCGGAGGTGGGGGCGAAGCGCCCGGAGATCAGGTTGAACAGCGTGGACTTGCCGGCGCCGTTCGGGCCGATCACCGCGTGGCGTTCGCCCTTGGCGACCGAGAGGTTCACGCCGCGGATGATCTCGGCCTTGCCGAAGGACTTCTGCAGGTTGTCCAGCTGAACTGCGGGAACGCTCATGCTCCGCCTCCCAGTTTGCTGTCGGGCAGGGTGTTGGCCTGGTGCCAGGCGTGGACCAGGTCGGGCGCGCCGCGGCGGGCCAGCCAGACGCAGGCCGCGAACACGGCGCCGAAGACGGCCCAGGACACGACCGAGAAGGCGTTCCACTCGACCCCGTAGATGCCGATCATCGGGTGATCCGCGCTGGCGTGCTCGACATGGAACAGCAGCTCGATCAGCCCGCAGCCGGCCAGCACCGCGATGATGCCGGGCAGCACCGTGGTGATGTAGGGCTTCACCAGCAGGTTCATCTTGCCCAGCTTCCACGGCAGCGAATGCATGGCGATGATGCCGGTCAGGCCCTGCGGCGCGAACATGACGACGGCCACGAACAGCGCGCCCAGGTACAGCGCCCAGACCTCGGTGTGCAGCGACATCACGGTCTGCAGCAGGGTGAACAGGATCGCGCCCACGATCGGGCCGGCGAAGAAGCCGACGCCGCCGAGGAAGGTGACCAGCAGGATCGAGCCGGAGGTGGCGAGGTTGAGGTTCTCTTCCGTCAGGATCTCGTAGTTGATCGCGAACAGCGCGCCGGCGACGCCGGCGAAGAAGCCGGAGGCGACGAAGGAGCCGTAGCGGACCCAGCGGGCGGAGTAGCCGAGGAACTCGGCCCGTTCGGCGTTGTCGCGCACGGCGTTGGCCATGCGGCCGAGCGGGGTGCGCGAGAACAGGAACATCCCCAGCGCGGCGATGAAGGTCCAGGCGGCGATCAGGTAGTAGACCTCGATCTGCTGGAGCCATTCGATGCCGAAGAAGGAGGTGTTCCAGGTCCGGTCGCCCGACACGCCTTCCTCGCCGCCGAAGAAGGCGGTGATGATGATCGAGCAGGCGGCCACCAGCTCGCCGATGCCGAGGCTGATCATCGCGAACACCGTGCCCGCGTTGCGGGTGGAGAAGGCGCCGATGACGGTGGCGAAGAACATGCCGAACAGGCCGCCCAGCAGGGGCAGGACCGGCAGCGGCAGGGTGACGTCATAGACCTCGAGGTAGTTGATCACGTGCATGGAGAAGAAGCCCCCCATGCCCATGTAGACCGCGTGGCCGAAGGAGAGCATCCCCCCCTGGCCGAGCAGCATGTTGTAGGCCAGCGCGAACACGATGGTGATCGCCATCTGGTTCATGATGGTGATGTCGCTGTTGGAGCTGAAGATCAGCGGCGCGACGACGAGGAAGATCGCGGCGATGATCCAGGGCATGGCGGCCCTGAACAGGCCGGACGAGGCGGCGGCGGGTCGGGTCATGGTTGTATCGGTCAATGTCCACGCTTTCCGAACAGGCCGTAGGGACGGAACACCAGGACCATCACCATCAGCAGGTAGGGCAGGATCGGACCGACCTGCGGCAGGCTCAGGGTCCAGAGGTCGCGGAACAGGCTGTCATAGACGGCGTCCGGCTTCTCGAAGCCCAGGAACTCCAGCAGGCTCGCCATCTCCAGGTTGTAGGTGGCGGCGAAGGTGGTGATCCAGCCGATCAGCAGCGAGGCGACGAGCGCGCCCCAGAGCGAGCCGAGCCCGCCGATGACGATGGTCACGAAGACGATGGAGCCGAGCACGATGGCCATGCCGGGGAAGGTGCCGAGCACCGGGCCCGCGATCACGCCGGCGACGCCCGCCAGCGCGGTGCCGACGCCGAACACGCCCATGAACACCAGCGGCACGTTGTGCCCCAGCGCCTGCACGGTGGCGGGGTAGGACAGCGCGGCCTGGATGATCAGCCCGACGCGGGTGCGCGTCAGCACCAGCAGCAGCCCGGCGAAGATGGCGATCGAGATGAAGATCATGAAGATCTTGTAGGCCTGGATGTCCATGCCGGAGATCGAGAAGGCGGCGCCTTCGAGGATTTCGGGCTTGGCGAAGGGCACCTGGTTCTTGCCCCAGAAGAACTGCACGATCTCTTCGATCAGCAGCGCGAGGCCGAAGGTGAAGATCAGCTCGGGCACGTGCCCGTACTGGTGCACGCGGCGCAGGCCGTAGCGTTCCACCAGCGCGCCGACGACGCCCACGAGCGGCGGCGCGATGAGAAGGGCCGGCCAGAAGCCGACATAGATGGAGATGGTGTAACCGAAATAGGCGCCCAGCATGTAGAAGCTGGCATGCGCGAAGTTCAGCACGCCCATCATCGAGAAGATCAGGGTCAGACCGCTGGACAGCATGAACAGCAGCAGCCCGGTGACCAGCCCGTCGATGATATTGACGAGGACAAGTTCCATGTCGCCCAGTCCCTCCGGCGAATGGTTCACGGGTATCGGGTGAAGTCGGGGGGCGCGCAGCGGCGGCGCCCGGAAGGGCGCGGGCCGGCCGGGATCCGGCCGGCCCGCTGGCGTCCGACGCGCCCCCCGAGCGCGGGGGGCGCGGGCCGGTCAGGCCGGGATCACGGGCGGCGCATCTTGCAGGTGGTCGGCGCGTCGGCCGAGGCCATCTCGACCGTCGATTCGACCACCGGGGCGTAGCCGGAGTTGTCGTAGTCGTGCACGACGCCCTCGTCGGTGTGGACCATGATGTGCACGTCCTGGATGATCTGGTGATCCTCCGCGCGCATCTTCAGCTTGCTGCCGAAGATCGAGTCGTACTCCATGCCCTCGAGCGCGTAGGCCACCTTGACCACGTCGTCCGCGGTGCCGGCTTCCTCGATCGCCTTGGCCAGCATCCCGACCACGTTCACGATGCGCGACTGGGACATGTTGCCGTCAGGGTAGCGCTTCTCGAACTCGCGCAGCATCGCCACCACGTTCTCGTTCGGGGCCGGGCTCAGCTGGCCCTCGGAGACCAGGCGGATCTTGCCCTTGCCCGCCTCGCCGAACGCCGCGGTGATGCCGTCGGCGGCCCCGTAGTAGGTGTAGATCGGGCCGTCGAAGCCGGCCTCGATGATCGCGGTGCCGAGGCCGAGCATGTCGGTGCCCCAGTTGCCGGTGATCACCGCGTCGGCGCCCGAGGCGACGATCTTGCGCGCGTAGGGGGTGAAGTCCTTCACCTTGCCGATCGGGTGCAGCTCGTCGCCGACGATCTCGACGTTCGGGGCCTTGTCCTTGAGCATCCGGTTCGCCGCGGCCGAGACGGCCTTGCCGAAGGAGTAGTCCTGGCCGATCACGTAGACCTTCTTGATGGACTCGTCCTGCGCGATGATGTCGGTCATCGCGTCCATCTTGATGTCGGCGTTCGCGTCGAAGCGGAAGTGCCAGAAGTTGCAGTCTTCGTTGGTCAGCGCCGGATCGACGGCCGAGTAGTTCAGGAACAGCACGCGGTCGTCGGGGTTGCGGCGGTTATGTTTGTTGATCGCGTCGGTCAGCGCGTGCGCGACGCCCGAGGAGTTGCCCTGGGTGACGTAGCGGATGCCTTGGTCGATGGCGACCTTGAGCTGGATCAGCGATTCCTTGGGGCTGATCTTGTTGTCGAAGCCGATGACTTCCATCTTGGCGCCGCCCAGCAGGCCGCCCTTTTCGTTGACGAAGTAATCGGCGGCGAACTGGTACTGCTTCAGGCCGTTCGAGCCGGTCGAGGCGAAGCCGCCCGACAGCGGGTCGATGAAGGCGATCTTGATGGTGTCGGACGCCATGGCGGTCGTCGCGATGACCGAGGTCGCGGCGGCGAGCGCAAGGCTGCGAAGGGTCTTCTTCATGGGTTTCCTCCCGTGGGTGCGCGCCGGTGGGACCTCCCATGTCCTCCCGACGCCAAACCTGTGCGAAACATCGTTTCACAGTTGCATTCCATGTCAAGCGCCCATCGGCGTCTTGCGCAAGGAAATTGCGTGACCGGCACGTAAACCGGCGTTTCCTGTCAGGATCCGCGCAGGGCGGTCTTCAGGATCTTTCCGTTGGCGTTCCGCGGCAGCGGCTCGGACCGGAAGGTCCAGCGCTCGGGCCGGCGGAAATCGGCGAGGCGGGCGGCGGCCAGCGCCTCGAGCTCGGCCTGCACCTGCGCGGGGTCGGCGCCGTCCTTGAGGACGAGGACCGCGCGCACCCGCTCGCCCAGCACCTCGCAGGGATAGCCGAGCACGGCGCATTCGGCGACGGCGGCGGATTTCATCAGCACGTTCTCGACCTCGGTCGAGAAGATCTTGTAGCCGCCGCGGTTGATCATGTCCTTCTTGCGGTCGAGCACCTCGACGAAGCCGCGGGCGTCGATGCGCCCCAGGTCGCCGGATTTCCACATCCCGCCCGCGAACTCGCTCGCGTTCGCGTCGGGGCGGTTCCAGTAGCCGGGGATGACCAGCGGCCCGCCGATCCAGATCTCGCCGATCTCGCCCGCGGGCAGTTCGCGCCCGTCGTCGTCGAACACGGCGAGGGAGGAGAAATGCATCGCCTTGCCGACCGCGTTGGGCACGGATTTCGTGGCATGGGTGGGCATCATGGTGACGGCGGAGGCGGTTTCGGTGGCGCCGTAGCCCTGCTGGAGCGCGAGGGTGGGCAGGCGCGCCTCCAGCGCCTCGATCACCGGGACGGGCATCGGCGCGCCGCCGAAACCGCCGAGCCGCCAGGCCGACAGGTCCCGGTCGTCGAAGCTCGGGTCCATCAGGCAGAGCTGGTACATCGCCGGGACCATCAGCGAATGGGTCACCCGCTCGCGCTCCATCACCTCCAGGAACGGGCCGGCCTTGAAGGCGCGGACCACCACCACGGTGCAGCCGGCGGTGAGGAAGGCGAGGATGTTGGCGACGAGGCCGGTGACATGGCTGGCCGGGACCGACAGCACGGTGCGGTCGCCGGGGCGGATGTCCATCCCGGCGTGGAACTGCAGGCAGGAATGCACGAGGTTGAAATGCGTGAGCATCGCGCCCTTGGGCTTCCCGGTGGTGCCGGAGGTGTAGAGGATGACGGCGAGGTCTTCCTCCTCCCCCGGGTCGGGATCGGGCGCGGGGCCTTCCCCGGCGAAGAGCGGCGCGCCGTCCTGCACCGCGATGCGGGCGCGCAGGCCGGGGGTGTCGGCTTCGGGCGGCAGCTGGCCCGCCATCTCGGCGTCATGCACCAGGATCGCGGCGCCGCTGTCATTGACGGCGAAGGCGATCTCGGGCGGGGCGTAGCGGGGGTTGAGGGGCAGCATCGCGAGGCCCTGGCGCATGCAGGCCAGGAACAGCTCGATGAACACCGCCTTGTTGCCGATCTGGGCCGCCACCCGGTCGCCCTTGCGCAGGCCGAGCGCGTGCAGGCCGGCGGCGATTTCCGCGGCGCGGGCGTGGAGGGCGTCGTGGGTGAGGCGCGCTTCCTCGGCCGCCACGGCGTCGGCGCCGGGATTGGCGGCGCGGGCGGCGTCGAGCATGGCGTGGAGAGTCGCGGGCCGGTCCGGCGCGCAGGGCATGATCCGCCCGAAATGCAGTTCCCTGCGCGCGGCGACCGGCGCAAGGGTCATCCAGCCATCAGCAAGCCCGCCCGACCCGGCCTGCTGGCCAGGGGTCGCGGCGCCGCCTGCGCGGTCCGATCCGTCCATGGACGACTCCCAATCCTCCCCTGCAGGGCCCCCGTCATTGCTCGCGGGCGCTCCTGCGTCGGGACTCACGCTAGCGGCGAGACGGGCGGGGCGCAATGCCGCAGGCATGGGAAACTGAACAATTGGCCAGCCGCCGGCGCCGGGGCGGGTCCGCGGCGGCGCGGGGTTCCGCGCGGTGGATCGCGGCGCCGTTGATCGGCGGCGCGCGGCGGTCCACTGTGCCGCGCAATGACATGACAACGACAGGGAGAGAGCGTCATGCGGATGGAGGGCAAGCGCTGCATCGTCACCGGCGCGGCGCAGGGATTCGGCCTCGGCATCGCCGAGGCGTTCCTGCGCGAGGGCGGGCAGGTCGCGATGATGGACATCCAGGAGGACAAGGTGGCGGAGGCCGCCGCGGGGCTGGGCGCGGGCGCCCATGCGATTCCCTGCGACGTGTCGGACGGCGCCTCGGTGGCGGCGGCCTGCGATGCGGCGGCGGCGGCGATGGGCGGGATCGACGTGGTGGTGAACAACGCCGGCTGGACCCATGTGAACATGCCGATGCTCGACGTGACGGAAGAGCAGTTCGACCGGGTCTTCGACATCAACGTGAAGTCGATCTACCACTTCGCCAAGGCCGTGGTGCCCCGATGGCGCGCGCAGGGCGGGGGCGTGATGCTGAACATCGGGTCCACGGCGGGGATCCGGCCGCGGCCGGGGCTGACATGGTACAACGCCTCGAAAGGGGCGGTGAACCTGATGAGCCGGTCGATGGCCGTCGAACTGGCGCCCGACCAGATCCGGGTGAACTGCATCGCGCCGGTGGCGGGGGAGACGCCGCTGCTGACCTCCTTCATGGGCGAGGACACGCCCGAGAAACGCGCCGCCTTCCGCGCCACGATCCCGCTGGGGCGGCTGAGCACGCCGCGCGACATCGCCAACGCCTCGGTGTTCCTGTGCTCGGACGAGGCGGACATGGTGACGGGCGTGGTGCTCGAAGTCGACGGCGGCCGCACGATCTGACCGGCGGCCGAGCCGGGACGCGCGGGGCGGCGGGGGGCGTCAGCGTCCCCCGTCGCGTCGCGCCCGCGCCTGCGCCCGACCCTGCGCGGCACCCTGCGCGGAAACCTGCGCGCGAACCTGAGCCCGGGCCCGCCGGGGGCGGCGCAGCGCGGTCAGCCCCAGCAGCCCGAGGGCCGAGGCCATCAGCGCCATCGGCGCGGGCGGGGGCACGTCGGCGGGCGGGGGCGGCGGCTCGGACGTGATGGTGAGCGCGATCATGTCGACCTGGAAACTGCCCGAGGCGGTGTCATTGCTGATATGGGTTCCCGCGAGGCTGACGGTCCCGTCGGCCAGCAGCGGGAAGAATTCCTGGGGCAGCACGTAGTTCACCACCCGCACCTCGTTGGTGTCGAGGCTGGAGAAATAGGTGAAGAACTGGTCCGGGACCGCCAGCCCGTCCAGCACCAGCCGGTTGGGCCCGTCGAACGGGTTGGGCCCGCGGTCGAAGGCGCCCATGCGCATGGTCAGGCGGGCGAAGGTCACCACCCCCTCGGTGCTGAAGACCGGGAAGCCGCCGGTCGGCGCGAAGGGCGGGGCGGCGCAGGCGATCACGCCGCAATCATCGGCGATCAGCCGTGTATCGGTCAGCGGCGCGTCCGAGCCGTCGGCCTGGCTGGTGAGCGGATCGATCACCTCGCCCGTGGCGAACTTGCCGACGCCGAAGCCGTCATCGTCGCCGTAATAGACCGTGATCGTCGCCGCCCCGGCGGAAACGGGCAGGGCGCAGGCGAGGGCCGTCGCGGCCGCGCGGCGCAGCAGGCGCGGAAAAGACATGGGACGCTCCATCATCCTTAAGAAGATGCGAACGAGCCTCGGGCCTCTTGCCTAATGATCCGTTAAGGGCGCGGCCAATTAATGAAGAATTGGCGGTCGGGGCCGCCTCAGAAGCAGGCGGGCGCGACCAGGCCCGGGGGCAGGCGGGTGCCCGCGTCGCCGCAGGCCTCGTCCAGTTGCCGCTGGCTGAGCCCCCCGGCGCCCGAGAGGTCGGCCCCGCGCAGGTCGGTCCGGCGCAGCAGCGCCCCGCGCAGCTCGGCCCCGCGCAGGTCCGCGCCGCGCAGCGCGGCCGAGGACAGCCGCACCCCGGTCAGGTCCGCGCCGCGCAGGTCGGCGCCCGCCGCCTCGGCGCGGTCGAGATCGGCGTCCTGCATCTCGGCCCGGCGCAGATCGGCGCCGATCAGCGTCGCGCGCTCGAGATCCGCCTCGGTCATCCTTGCGCCGGCCAGGTTCGCCTCGGCCAGTTCGGCCCGCCGCAGGAAGGCGCCGCGCATGTCGGCCCCGGCGAAGGAGGCGCGGGCGGCCGCGACATCGGCGAGATCGGCCCGGCGCAGGTCCGCGCCGGTGAAATCGGCCGCCTGCATCGCCGCTTTCTCGAGGTCGGCGCCGCGCAGCTTGGCGCCCGCCAGCCGCGCCTCGGGCAGCGTCGCCTTCTCCATCTCGGCCCGGCGCAGGTCGGCGCCGGCCAGGTCGGCGCCGGTGAAATCGGCGCCCTTCAGGTCCGCCTCGCGCAGGGTGACCCCGCGCAGGTCCGCCCCCGCGGCGGCGAGGCCGCGCAGCGACAGCCCGGCGAGGTCGCAATCCGCGCAGCCGCCCTGCGTTTCGATTCGCGACCGCGCGGTCTGGGAGGGGTCTGCGGCGGCCGCGCCCCCGGCGAGAATCGCGCAAAGGGCGAGGGCGGCGGCCGCGGGACGGGCATGCATGGGCGGATCCTCCGGGTCTTTCGGGGGAATATGGAGCCCCGGGGCCGCCGGGTCCAGATGCGCCGCTCTGCGCCGCCCCGCGGCGCGCCCCTCCCCACCGGCCCCCCCCACCGCGACCCATTGACGATTGACGGCTCGCCGGGCGTCTGGCACTGCGGAGTATGCGTCCGGTCCCGCGACCGCGCCCCGACCGGGGGCGTGCGAGCGGGAGCAAGAGGGAATGCAGTGCGGCGCGCGGGGGCCTTTCCCCCGTTCGCCAAGTCTGCGGCTGCCCCCGCAACTGTAAGCGGTAGCAACGGCCGAGATGCCCACTGGAGCGATCCGGGAAGGGCGGCCCACGCGACGATCCGCGAGCCAGGAGACCTGCCGGGCGCATGTCTCCGCCGTCCCCCGACCGGGGGGCGCGGGGCATTTCCACCGGACGCCGGGGTGCGCGTCTGGCCGGACCGGCGCGCCGCGCCGCCCGCGCCATTCTGTCCCCTCGTCCTTTCATGGCGCGAGTCCCCCTTCCGGGACCGCATCTGGAAGAGGACGTGTATATGACCTTTCCGACGAGGGCCGCGCTTGGCGGCCTCCTCGCCCTCGCCTTCGCGCCCCTGCCGGCGCAGGCGCATTTCCTGTTGCAGCACACGCCCGCGGCGCTGTTCGACCGCCCCGGCGACGTGCCGGTCAAGCTGGTGTTCTGGCACCCGATGGCGGTCGGCCCGGCCATGGACCTGGAGCGCCCGCGCGAGGTGTTCTTCGTCCAGCGCGGCCTGCGCACCGACCTGTCGGACCGCCTGGTCGAGACGGTGTTCGACGGCGGCGGCGAAGCGGCGACGGCCTGGGACCTGACGCTGCCGGTGAAACGCTCGGGCGATTACGTGCTGGTCACCGTGCCGGAGCCTTATTTCGAAGAGGCCGAGGACAAGTACATCCAGCAGATCGCCAAGACGGTGTTCAACCGCAACGGCCTGCCCACCGACTGGGACGCCCCGGTGGGCCTGAAGACCGAGATCCTGCCGCTGACCAAGCCCTATAACGTCATCGCCGGGTCGACCTTCACCGGCCGGGTGCTGGCGGATGGCGCGCCCGTGGCGGGGGCCGAGATCGAGGTGGAGTTCGTCGCCGCCGAGCCGCTGATGGACGGGACCGGCGCCGCGCCCGCCACCGCCTCGGCCCCGCCGGGCGGCGCGATCGTGGTCGTCTCGGACGCCGACGGCGAATTCACCTTCGGCGTGCCGCGCGCCGGGTGGTGGGGCTTCGCCGCGCTTGATGTCGGGCCGGACAAGGAGCATGACGGCAAGCCGCTGAGCCAGGACGCCGTCCTGTGGATCCGCGCCCACGGGATGGACCGCTGAGATGCATGTCGTCGATGACGCGCTGTCCGCCGAGGTGGTGATCGGGGCCGCGGTCCTGGCCGCCGGGGGCGTCGCCATGGGCCTCTCGCGCCTGACGCTGGAGAGGATCCCGACCGCGGGGGTGCTGTCGGCCTGTTTCTTCGTCGCCTCGTTGATCCACGTGCCGCTGGGGCCGAGCTCGGTGCACCTGATCCTCAACGGGCTGGCCGGGCTGGCGCTGGGATGGGCGGCGTTCCCGGCGCTGCTGGTGGGGCTGCTGCTGCAGGCGGTGTTCTTCGGCTTCGGCGGGGTCACGGCGCTGGGGGTCAACGTGCTGGCCATCGCCGGACCCGCGGTGATCGTGGGGATGGCGCTGCGGGGGCCGGTGGCAAGGGCGACCCCGCGGGGGGCGGCGGTGCTGGGCGGGATCGCCGGGGCCGGGTCCATCGCGCTGACCGCGATCTTCGTGGCCGGGGCGCTGGCGCTGACCGGCGACGCGTTCCTGCCCGCGGCGCAGCTGGTGCTCGCCGCCCATGTGCCGGTGATGGTGGTGGAGGGGCTGGTGACCGCCGCCGCCGTGCACCTGGCGCGCAAGGTGAAGCCCGAACTCTTCGCGGCGCTGGCATGAGGGGCGCGGCCATGATCCCCCGCGCCCCCCTCGCCGCGCTGGCCCTGTGCGCGGCGCTGGCGGTCCCATCGGCCGCGCTGGCGCACAAGGTGATCGCGGGCCTGTTCCCCGGCGGCGACGTGATCGAGGGCGAGATCGGCCTGTCCAACGGCGCCATGGCCGTGGACACCCCGGTCGAGGTGTTCGGCCCGGGCGGCGAGAAGCTGGGCGAGACGCGCACCGATGCCGACGGGTTCTTCCGCTGGACCCCGACCGCGCCGGTCGCGCACAGCTTCCGCGTCGACATGGGCGCGGGCCATGTCGCGGTGGTGGAGATGCCGGCGGAGGAGGTCGCGGCGCTGATGCCCGCGGCGGACGCCGCCGCCCCGGCCGCCCCGACGAGCGCCGCCGCGCCCGCCCCCTCGGCCGCCTCCTCGACTCCCGTGGCGCAGGCCGCGCCGCAGGTCGTGGCCGCGTCCCTGACCGAGGAGGAGAAGCGCGCCATCGCCACGCTTCTGCGGGACGAGATCCGCCCCCTTCGGCGCGAGATCGCGGCCTACAAGGAGAAGAACGACCTGCAGACCATCCTCGGCGGGCTTGGATATATCGCCGGGCTGTTCGGTCTGGGCTTTTATCTGGCCGCAAGGCGCCGCATGGAAGGGTCCGGATCATGACCCACGTTCTCGCCCCCTCCAGCGCCGAGCTGACGGACCCCTCCGTCCTCGGCGCCCCCGTCCCCGGCGCGCCCTGGCGGCTGTCGGGGCTGGACCCGCGCATGCGCATCGCCGCGGCGGGGCTGTTCGCCGTGTTCACCGTGGCGCTGTCGGACCTCTCGGCGCTGGCGCTGTGCCTTGCGGTCGCCGTGGGGCTGCTGGCGCTGTCGCGGCGGCCGATGGGCGCGACGCTCAAGCGGATGGCGATGATGGACGGGTTCATCTTCGCCATGCTCGCCATGCTGCCCTTCACCACCCCCG
The DNA here is from genome assembly GCF_050586345.1 of Rhodovulum sp. DZ06. Classification (NCBI taxonomy): domain Bacteria; kingdom Pseudomonadati; phylum Pseudomonadota; class Alphaproteobacteria; order Rhodobacterales; family Paracoccaceae; genus Rhodovulum; species Rhodovulum sp. DZ06. Next base: position 44,217 of record NZ_JBOCEF010000004.1, on the reverse strand, counting down.
GAACCCCGATCGCCGAGATCTGGGGCCTGACCGCCAGCGCCGAGGGGCTGCGCCACGCGGCCGAGATCGCGCTGACGGCCAACGCGGTGATCCTGGCGCTGATGGCGCTTGCGGGGGGGATGGAGCCGGTGACGCTGGGCCACGCGCTGCACGCGCTGCGCTGCCCGGAAAAGCTGGTGCACCTGATGATGTTCACCATCCGCTACGTGGACGTGCTGCGGCAGGAATACCTGCGGCTGCGGACCTCGATGAAGGTGCGCGGGTTCCGGCCGGGGATGAACATGCACACCTACCGCAGCTACGGCTACCTGGTGGGGATGATGCTGGTGCGGGCGGTGGAACGCTCGGAACGGGTGATGGACGCGATGAAATGCCGGGGCTTCGCGGGGCGGCTGGTGCTGCTCGACCGCTTCGCCCTGCGCCCGCGGGACTACGTCTTCGCGGCGCTGTTCCTGGCGGCGCTTGCGGCGCCCGGCGCGGTGGAGCTGTTCGGGTGAGCGGGGACGCGCCGCTGCTGGCCCTCTCAAGCGTCCATTTCTCCTATCCCGGGCAGGCCCCGGTGCTGGCGGGCGCGTCGCTGTCCCTCGCCCCCGGCGCGCGGCTGGCGGTCGAGGGCGCGAACGGCGCCGGCAAGTCGACGCTGCTGAAGCTCCTGGTCGGCCTCGTGCGTCCCGATGCGGGCGAGGTGATCGCCTTCGGCGCCAGGCGGCGCGAGGAGGCGGACTTCCACGAGGTTCGCCGCCGCGCGGGGCTGGTGTTCCAGGACCCGGACGACCAGCTGTTCTGCCCCACGGTGGCCGAGGACGTGGCCTTCGGGCCGCTCAATATCGGCAAGAGCAAGGACGAGGCGCTGGCGCTGGTGGACGCGGCGCTGGCGCAGCTCGACCTCATGCACCTGCGGGACCGGGTGACGCACAAGCTGTCGGGCGGCGAGAAGCGGCTGGTGGCGCTGGCGGCGGTGCTGGCGATGGAGCCGGACGCGCTGCTGCTCGATGAGCCGTCGAATGCGCTGGACGAGGCGAACGAGGCCCGGTTGGTGGAGATCCTGACCCACCTGCCGCAGGCGATGATCCTGGTCAGCCACGACGCGCGGTTCCGCGAGAAGATCGCGACCGAGGGGCTGCGGCTGCGGGACGGGGCGCTGACGCCGGTCTGAGGCGGGCGCCGGGGGCGGCGCCGGGTCAGAACCCGTCGCCGACCCGCAGAAGATAGGTGTCCATGATCCAGCCATGCGCGGCCCGCGCCTCGGCCCGCCGCGCCACGATGCGCGGCCCGGCCTCGGGCAAGGGCCCATGGTCGAGGATCTGTTCCGGCATCCCCAGATAGGCGCCCCACCAGATCTGCAGCCCCGGCACGTCCAGCGCCTGGAAGCTGCATTCGCCGTCGAGCATGACGATGACGGTCGAGGCGCCCTCGGGCCAGCCATGGTCGCGCAGCCGCCGCCCGGTGGTGACCTGCACCGCGCCGTTGACGGAATTGAACGGGATCGCGTGGGCCGAGGTCAGGGCCTGCAGCGCGGTGACGCCGGGAATGACGCGGACCTTCGGCGCGGGCGAGAGGCGCCGGGCGATGCGCAGGGTGGAATCGTACAGGCCCGGATCGCCCCAGACCAGCAGCGCCACGGGGCCGTCGGGCGCGCCCGCCCCGTCGCAGGCCCGCGCGATGGCGTCGATCCAGCGGTCCGCGATGGCGTCATGCCAGCGGGCGACCCGCTCCTGGTAGGGCAGGGCGGGGTCGCGCACCGGGTAGTCGAACTCCACCACCTTGGCCTCCGCCCCCGCGTCGCGCAGGATCGCGTGGCGCAGGTGGGCGAGGTCTTCCTTGCCCTCTCCCTTCCTCGGCACCAGCACCAGCGCCGCCTCGCGCAGGGCGCGCACGGCTTCGAGCGTCACGTGCCCCGGCGCGCCGGTTCCGATCCCGACCAGCAGCAGCTCCATCCCGCTCATGCCTGCACCATCACTCGGGGTCGGCCAGCGGGCCGTACATGATCAGCGCGGGCGTGGTCGCGTATTCCTCGGAAAGCTGCTTGGCCAGCCCCGCCACGGTGGAGCGCACGATGCGCTGGTCGGCCTTGCTCACGTCCTCGGCCAGGAGGGCGGGGGTGTCGGGCGAGAGGCCCTTCTCGATCAGCATGGCGGCGAGGCGCGGGAAGGTGCGCTTGCCCATGAACACCACCGTGCAGGCGCCCTTGTCGGCGAGCGCGTCGAGGTCGATGTCCGTCGGCAGGTCTCCGGTCACGTCATGGCCGGTCACGAACTGCACCCGCCGCGCGGTGAGGCGCCGGGTCAGCGGGATCCCCGCGGCGGCGGCGGCGGCGTTGGCCGAGGGCACGCCGGGGATGATCTCATGCGCGATGCCCCTGGCGCGGATCGCGGTCAGCTCTTCCTCCAGCCGCCCGAACACGCCCGGATCGCCGGACTTGAGGCGCACGACGCGCTTGCCCGCCAGCGCGTGCTCCAGCAGCAGCGCGTTGACATGCTCCTGCTTGGCCGAGGGGCGCCCGGCGCGCTTGCCGACGGCGATCAGCTCGGCGCCCTCGCCGGCATGTTCCAGCATCCGACCCGAGGAGAGGTCGTCGAACAGCACCACCTCGGCGCGTTGCAGCCGGTCGCGGCCCTTGAGGGTCAGCAGTTCAGGGTCGCCGGGGCCGGAGCCCACGAAGCTGATGAAGCCGCTCATGCCGCTTCCTCCGCGATAAGGTGGAAGAAGGACCCGGTGACGTGGCCGCGGGCCGAGCCGGTTTCCGGCGTCGGGTTCCCGTCCGCATCGGCGATCTGCGCCAGCGGGGCGTCGGGTTCTTCGAGAATGGTGGAGTAGTGGAATTCGTGCCCGCGCAGCGCCGCGCCGGGGGCGAAGCCGGGCATGGGCGCGCTCAGCACCGCGCGGCGATACCCGAGGTGGAACTTGCGTTTTTCGTAAGACGTGACGAGGCCGAGGAGGCCCGCCATCTCGTGCCGCACGCCCGCCTTGTCGATCAGCGCCTGCCCGAGGGCCATATAGCCGCCGCACTCGCCATGCACGGGCTTCGTCTCGGCGTGCTTGCGCAGGCCCGCGCGGTAGGTGGCGGCGGCGGCGAGCGTGCCGCCGTGAAGCTCGGGGTAGCCGCCGGGCAGCCACACGAGGTCGGCGTCCGGGGCGGGGGCTTCATCGGCGAGGGGCGAGAAGGGCAGGATCTCGGCCCCCGCGTCGCGCCAGCCCTGCAGCACGTGCGGATAGGTGAAGGAGAACGCCGCGTCCTGCGCCAGCGCGATGCGCTGCGCCGGGGGGCGCGGCAGGGCGCCGGGCGCGGGGGCCGCGCCCGCGGCGGCGGCGGCGCGGATGGCGGCGACGTCCACGTGCTCGCGCAGGAAACCGGCATAGCCCTTGATGGCGGCGTCGAGGTCGGGGTGCTCGACCGCCTGGATCAGCCCGAGATGCCGTTCGGGCAGCGCGAGATCCCCGCGGCGGGGCAGGACGCCGAGGACGTTGAGGCCCACATGCTCCATGCCGCGGCGGATCAGGCGTTCGTGCCGCGGGGAAGCGACGCGGTTCAGGATCACCCCCGCGAAGGGCAGGTCGGGCGCGTAATTGGCGAAGCCGAGCGCGGTGGCGGCGGCGGATTGCGCCTGCCCCCCGGCGTCGACGACCAGCACGACGGGCCAGCCCATGGCGCGGGCGGTCTCGGCCGAGGAGCCGAACCCGGTCATCCCCTTCGTCGCGACCCCGTCATAAAGGCCCATGGACCCCTCGCCGACGCAGATATCGGCGCCCGCGGCCTGCGCGGCGACGGCGCCGAACAGGGCCGGGCCCATGGCCCAGCTGTCCAGGTTGAAGCTCGCCCGTCCCGCCGCCGCGCGGTGAAAGGCGGGGTCGATATAGTCCGGGCCGCTCTTGAACGGCTGGACGGTCAGGCCGTCATCGGCCAGCGCCCGCAGAAGCCCCAGCGTCACGGTGGTCTTGCCGGTTCCCGAGGCGGGGGCCGAGATCATCACGCCCTTGGGGGCGCCGCCGCCCGTCATCTCGTCAGTCATCGCCATGTCGCCACTCCGACCAGGGGCTGTCCGCGGTCTGCGGCCGGTACCGCCGGTCGTAATCGGCCGCGTAAAGGCGGCTTTCGGTGAAACCTTCGCCCGCCAGCGCCGGGCCGACAAGGATCAGGGCGGTGCGCTTGACGTCCCCCGGAGTCGCAGCCTCGAGGGTGGAGAGGGTCGCGCGCACGATCTTCTCATCCGGCCAGGAGGCGCGGTAGACGATGGCGACGGGGCAGTCGGGGCCGTAATGGGGGGTCAGCTCGCGCACCACCTTGGGCAGGTTCCCGATCGACAGGTGCAGCGCCAGCGTGGCGCCGGTGCGGCCGAAATTCTCCAGGGTCTCGCCTTCCGGCATGGACGAGGCGCGGCCCTGGGTGCGGGTCAGGATGACGGACTGGCCGAGGCCGGGCAGCGTCAGCTCGGTCCCGAGCGAGGCCGCGGCGGCGGCGAAGGCGGGCACGCCGGGGGTGACGGTGAAGGGGATGCCCTCGGCGCGCAGGCGCCGGATCTGCTCGCCCATCGCCGACCAGACCGAGAGGTCGCCGGAATGGAGCCGCGCCACGTCCTGGCCCGCCGCGTGCGCCGCCTTGATCTCCTCGATGATGGCGTCGAGGTCCATGGGCGCGGTGTTGACGATCTTCGCGCCCTCGGGGCAGTGGCCGAGGATGGCTTCGGGGACCAGCGAGCCGGCATAGAGGCAGACCGGGCAGGCGGCGATCAGGTCGCGCCCGCGCAGGGTCAGCAGGTCGGGCGCGCCGGGGCCGGCGCCGATGAAATGCACGGTCATGGGGTGGGTCCTTCCATCAGGGCGAGCGCGCAGGTGGCCATGCCGCAGGGCGAGACCGCCCGCGGGGCCAGCAGCCGCGCGCCGGGGCCGAGGGCGGCGAGGGCGGAGGCCTCGGCCACGCTGCCCACGCCGCGGGCGGCCTCGCTGGCGGCGGAGCGGGTGAGGCAGGCGGGATCGGCGGCGGCCAGCGCGTCCTGCGGGATCGGGGCGGCGGGCAGGCCGAGCGTGTCGGCCAGCGCCTCGAAGGCCGGGCCCTGCGCCTTGTCGGCGGGGGCGGCGAGCATCCAGGGGGCGGCGCCGCTTTGTCCGGGCGCGCCTGCCATCGCCGCATCCAGCGCGGCGCGCAGGGCGGCGGGGGACGCGCCCTCGCGGAAGCCGAAACCGGCGACGATCATCATAGCGTCACGCTCCACTGCACCACGGGATAGGAGGACTTCCAGCCGCGTTTCGGCCCGATGGGCGCGGCGCGGGCGAGTTCGATGCGCAGCAGCTCCCCGCCATGCGCGGCATGGGCGGCGGCGAGGGCGGCCTCGGATTCCAGCGTCACGGCGTTGATGACGAGGCGCACGCCTTTCGGAAGCGCCACCAGCGTGTCCAGCAGCTCCGCCGACAGCCCGCCGCCGACGAAGACCACGTCTGGGGCGGGAAGATCGGCGAGGGCGGCGGGGGCGGCGCCGTGGACGACCTGCAGGCGGTCCACGCCAAGCGCGGCGGCGTTGGCGGCGATGCGCTCGGCCCGGTCGGCGCGGGGCTCGACGCTGACGGCCTGCAGCGTCGGATGCGCCAGCAGCCACTCGATGGCGATCGACCCCGACCCGCCGCCGATGTCCCACAGCCGCTCGCCCTGCCGCGGCGCGAGGGCCGAGAGGGTGAGGGCGCGCACCGGCCGCTTGGTGATCTGCCCGTCATTGGCGAAGAGCGCGTCGGGACGGCCGGAGGCGAGCGGGATCGGCTCGCCCGGCCCCGCGACCTCGATGGCGGCCAGCACCGGGTGGGCGATGCCGGCGGCGTCGAAGGTCTCGGCCACGCCCTCGCGGATCTTCTCGCGCGGGCCGCCCAGGGCCTGCAGCGCGTGGATGCGCGAGGCGCCGAAGCCCGCGTCGCAGAGGGTCTCGCACAGGGCCTCGACGGAAGCGCCTTCGCGCAGGGTGCAGAGGATGCGCGCGCCCGGGTGCAGGTGGGGCCGCAGGCGCGCGAGCGGCGCGGCATGGAGGCCGAGCACGGTGCAACGCTCCAGCGGCCAGGCGAGGCGCGCGGCGGCGAGGGCGAAGGAGGAGGGGCCGGGGATCGCCCGCCACTCCGCGCGCCCGAGGCGCCGGGCGATGACCGAGCCGGCGCCGAACCAGAACGGGTCGCCCGAGGCGAGGGCGACGGTTCGCCGCCCGCGGAACCCTTCCAGCAGGGCGAGGCCGTCCACGAAGGGGACGGGCCATTCCACGCGCTCGGCGGAGAGCTCCGGCAGCAGCGACAGGTGGCGGGGGGGCGCGACGATGACCTCGGCGGCGTCCAGCGCGGCGCGGCTTGCAGGGGGGAGGCCGTCCGGGCCATCTTCGCCCATTCCCACGATGGTCAGCCAGGGCTCAGACATGCGAAACCCCCTTGTGCTCGGAGGCGCCACGGAAGGCGCGGCGCTGGCGAAGGCCATGGCCGAGGCGGGGATCCCCGGAACGGTGTCCCTTGCGGGCCGCGTGGCGCGGCCCAGGCCGCTGCCGCTGCCCACCCGCGTGGGCGGCTTCGGCGGGGCGGCGGGGCTGGCGGATTACATCCGCCTGCATGGCGTGACCCACGTGATCGACGCGACCCACCCCTTCGCCGCGCGGATGTCGCGCAACGCGGCGGAGGCCTGCGCGGCGACCGGGGCGCCGCTGCTCGCCCTCACCCGCGCGCCCTGGGCGGCGGTTGCGGGGGATGACTGGCGCGCGGTCCCGGACATCGCGGGGGCGGTCGAGGCGCTGGCGGGGATGCCCCCCGCGACCGTCTTCCTCGGCACCGGGCGCAATGACCTCGAGGCGTTCCGGCCCGTTGCCGCCCGCCATCGCCTTATCCTGCGCGTCGTGGACGATCCGGGCGCGGCGCCGCTGCCGGGCGCCGAGGTGATCGTGGCCCGCGGGCCCTTCGACGCGGATGCGGACCGGGAGATGCTGGAGGCGCGGGGCGTGGGCGTCGTGGTGTCGAAGAACTCCGGCGGGACGGGCGCTTACGCCAAGATCGCCGCCGCCCGCGCGCTGGGCCTGCCGGTGGTCATGGTGGATCGCCCCCCAAGCCCGGAGCGGGCGGAGGTCCATGATATCGGCGAGGTCCTGCGCTGGCTCGCTCATGCCGGGATGGAGCGCGGGGTGTAGACGATGGGCGCCCCCTCCGGCCGCGCGATCAGCCGGGTGCGGGAGGAGCCGAGGATCACCATGGTGCGCATGTCCGCCATCTCGGGCCGCGCGTCGGGGAGGGGGACGATGCGGATCGCTTCCTCGGGGGTCGAGACGGCGCGGGCGAAGATGATCGGGCGGGCGTCGCCGCAGGCGTCTTTCAGGATTTCCAGCGCCGCCGCGAAGCCCTCGGGGCGGGACTTGGAGCGCGGGTTGTAGAAGGCCATGGCGAAATCCGCCTCGGCCGCCAGCCGCAGCCGCGCCTCGATCACCGCCCAGGGCTTGAGGTTGTCCGACAGGTTGATGACGCAGAAGTCGTGCCCCAGCGGCGCCCCGGCGCGGGCCGAGGCGGCGAGGCAGGCGGTGATGCCGGGCAGGACCTGGATGTCGATGGCGCGCCACGCGGCGGGGCCTGCTTCCAGCGCCTCGAACACCGCCGAGGCCATGGCGAAGACGCCGGGATCGCCGGAGGAGACGACGATGACGTCCCGCCCCGCGGCGGCCAGTTCCAGCGCGTGGCGGGAGCGGTCGATCTCGACGCGGTTGTCGGTGGCGTGTTTCACCAGCCCCTCGCGGTCCGGCACGCGGGCGACATAGGGGATGTAGCCGATGACGTCGGTGGCCTCTTCCATGGCGGCGGAGACCTCGGGGGTCACCAGCGCCTCGGCGCCCGGGCCGAGGCCGAGGATGCGCAGCCGGCCCGTCATGGTCCCCGCGCTCATGGCCGCCGCCCTTCGCCATGCACGACGATGATCGAGAAATAGGGGGTGGGCTTGCCCTCGACCTCCGACAGGCGCTGGACGGTCTGGCCTTCCATGCTGGCATATTCCACCAGCCAGGCGCGCTCGTATTTCCCGGCGCGCTTCAGCGCGTTGCGCACGCGGTCGATGTTGCGGCCGATCTTCATCACCACCACGGCCTCGGCGGCGCCCAGGCGCTCGGCCAGCTCGTCTTCCGGCAGGGTCGCCATGCAGACCGAGAGCATGTCGTCGCCCCAGGTCACCGGCGCGCCGGTGGCGGTCCAGGCGGCGGACATGCCGGTGATGGCGGGGACCACCTGCACCGGGCGGATGTCCTTGAGGCGCTCATAGAGATGCATGAAGGAGCCGTAGAAGAACGGGTCGCCCTCGCAGAGCACCACGACATCCTCGCCCGCGTCCGAGAGGGCGGCGAGATGGGCGGCGGCGGCGGCGTAGAACTCGGACAGGATCTCGTTGTAGCGGGGGTCCGAGAAGTGGATTTCCGTGGTCACGGGGTATTCCATGGGGAATTCCACCGCGCCGGGGGCGAGCATCCCCTCGACGATGCCGCGGGCGCGGCCGGAGCGGCCCGCCTTGCGGAAATAGGCGACGTGGCGGGCGTTTCGCACCAGCCGGTCGGCGCGCACGCTCATCAGGTCGGGGTCGCCGGGGCCGAGGCCGACGCCGTGGATGGTTCCCTGTTTGGGGCCCTGTTTGGCCGTCTCGGTCATCGTCATTCCCTCGGGCTGGCGACGGCGTTGACCGCGGCGACGGTGACGGCGGAGCCGCCGAGGCGGCCCTTGACGATCATGCAGGGGACCGGCTGCGCCTCCCACAGCGCATCCTTGGATTCGCGCGCGCCGACGAAGCCGACGGGGCAGCCGATGATGGCGGCGGGACGCGGGCAGGCCGGGTCCTCGAGCATGTTGAGCAGGTGGAACAGCGCCGTCGGGGCGTTGCCGATGGCGACGACGGCGCCGGCCAGCTTGGGCCGCCACAGTTCGAGCGCGGCGGCGGAGCGGGTGTTGGACATCTCCTTCGCCAGCGGCGGCACGGCGGGATCGTGCAGCGTGCAGATCACCTCGTTATCCGCCGGAAGGCGGGGGCGGGTGATGCCTTCCGAGACCATGCGCGCGTCGCAGAAGATCGGCGCCCCGGCGTTGAGGGCGCCGCGGGCGGCCTCCATGAAATCGGGGGAGATCAGCACGTCCTTTTCCAGCCCCACGAGGCCCGCGGCATGGATCATGCGCACGGCGACCTTCTCTTCCTCCGGGCCGAAACGGGCGAGGTCGGCCTCGGCGCGGATGGTGGCGAAGGACTCGGCATAGATGGCCGCGCCGTCGGTCTCGTATGTGTAGGGCATCAGAACAGCGTATCCGTGAGGTCTTCGGGGCGCAGCGCGCGTCGGGTCGGCTCATCCCATGCGCGCCCGTCCCGGACAAGGTCGAAAAGCCCGCCTCTGGCGGTCAGGGTGGTGTCGGCGGGGCCGGGATGGGCGCATCCCTTGGCGCAGCCGGAGACGTGGAGGGTGCGGCCCGGGGGGACCTGGGGCGCGAGGGCGGCGGCCAGCGCGCGGGTGGGCGCGGCGGCCTGCGGGCAGCCGGGCGCGCCGGTGCAGCAGGAGACGCGCAGGAGCGGGTCGGCGGGGTCGTGGATCAGGGGCGCCTCGGACGCCAGCGCGGCCGGGAGGGTCGAGAGCGGCAGGGCGAGCATCCGGAACGGGGTGACGCCGATGGCGGCGTCTTCCGGGCAGGCGGCGGCGATGGCGCGCAGGGCATGGCTCGGGAACTGGCCGAAGGCGGCGGCGAGGAGGAGGGTCTCGCCGTGGAGGCCGGGGGCGGGATCGGGCGCGGCCTCGGCCGGGGCCTCGGTCCCGGTCAGCCCGGGCGGCGGGACGGCCCCGGCGGCGAGGTGGCGGCGCATCCGCCCCCGCCCGTCGGCGCCGACGCCGCCCGAGGCCACGAACCACTCCGCCAGCGACAGCGCGATGCGGGCGGCGTCCGCGGCATTCGCCGCCGGGGTCCCGGTTTCCGTCCCGTCGGCACGGACCATCAGTGCGCCCGCGTCGTCCCGCTCGATGCGAATGTCGCCGCTGATCCCGGAGAGGCGCCGCTGCGGCCCGCAATCCACGAGGAAGCCGAACTTGCCCGGCAGGCGCGGGGCGTCCGCGGCGGTCAGCGCGGCGCAGAGGGCGCTCGCGATGGCGTCCACCTCCGCCGCCGCGGCGCCGGGGAAGGGGGTGAGGACCACGTTGCGCCGCGCCTCGGCCTCGGCGTCCGGGTCGAGGAGGCCGAGCGGGGCGAGGCCCGCCAGCAGCGCGGCGTGGCCCTCGGCGCTCAGACCGCGGACCTGGAGGTTGGCGCGCGCCGTCGCCTCGACCACGCCCGATCCGTGGGTTTCGGCGAGATCGGCGAGGGCGGAAAGCTGCGCGGGCGAGATGCGCGACAGGGTGGGCCGCACGCGCGCCACCAGCCCGTCGGCGGCCATCATCGGGCGGCGGGCGCCGGGGCACCAGCCCTGCACGACCCAGTCTGCGCCAGGCGCGTCGCCGGGGGCCTGGTCGGCCAGCACGGGGTCCTGTTTCACGCTCATGCCAGCCCCTCCAGCTCGGCGCGGATGGAATTCCTGCGGGTCTGCCACAGCCCGGCCTCCATCAGCGCGCGGAACCGCTCGCGCATCGCGTCCAGCGCCTCGGGATTGGCGTCCTGCATGAAGGCGGTGATCGCCTCGTCCCCCAGCGTCGCGTCGTAATAGAGGTCGAACAGATGCCCCGGCACCGCCTCGGCCAGCTGCGCGAAGGCGCCGAGATGTTCAAGCGTCATGGCGATCTCGGCCGCCCCGCGGAAGCCGTGGCGCTGCATCCCGGCCAGCCAGGCGGGGTTGGCGGCGCGGGCGCGGGTGATGCGGGCGATCTCTTCGGACAGGGTGCGGGCGCGGGGAGAGGACGGGTCGGTGATGTCGAGGTGATAGAGCCGCGCGCTCCCCCCCAGCGCCGCCTTGGCCGCGGCGAAGCCCCCTTCATGGGCCGCGTAGTCCCCGGCCAGCAGCAGGTCGGATTCCCCGAGGTCCTGCGCATGCACGAAGCTGTCGGCGGCGGCGACGCGGGCGCGGATCCCGGCCTCGTCCCGCGCGGCCTCGGCCCCGTCCAGCGCCCAGGACGATCCCTTCAGCCAGGCCTCTCCGGCGGCGATGCGCGCGTCGGTCCCGTAGGCGGCGTGGGGGTCGATCCCGAGGCCGTAGGAGGCCGGGGCGGGGCCGTAGACCCGCGCGGCCCCGGCGCCCGCATAAGGGTTCCAGTCCGGCGCCTCGTCCCGCGCGGCCAGCGCCCGGACGGCCTGGTTGAACAGCGTGGACAGCCCGGGGAACACGTCGCGGAACAGGCCCGAGACGCGCAGGGTGACGTCGATGCGGGGGCGGTCGAGCTCGGTGATCGGGATGATCTCGGTGCCGGTGACCCGCTCCGATTTCGGGTCCCAGGTGGGGCGGCAGCCGCAAAGGTGCAGCGCCATGGCGAATTCCTCGCCCGCCGTGCGCATGGTGGCGGAGCCCCAGAGGTCGACGACGAGGCCGCGGGGCCAGTCGCCTTCCTCCTGCAAGTGGCGGCGCACCAGCTCCTCGGCCAGCTTCACGCCCTGGGCGTAGGCGGCGCGTGTGGGCACGGCGCGCGGGTCGACGGCGAAGAGGTTGCGGCCGGTGGGCAGCACGTCCGTCCGCCCCCGGTGCGGGGATCCGGCGGGCCCTGCGGGCAGGCGGCGGGCGGCGAGTGCGTCGGCGATGGACCGCGCCTCGGCGGCCACGGATTCGGCGGGGTTGAAGGCGCAGGGGGCGTGGGGGGCGCGGCCCCAGACGTGGAGGCCGTCGCCGAACTGGCTCTCCTTCACGTCGCAGACGAAGCGGTCGATGCGGGTCAGGGCCTCGGCCGGGGAGGCGTCTTCCGGCAGGCCGAGGTCGGCCTCGACGCCGAGCGCCTGCGCTTCGGCCCGGATGCCGTCCTGCAGCCGGTCGCGGCGCTTGGGGTCGAGGCCGTCGGCATTGGAGAACTCGTCGAGCAGGGCCTCGAGCCGGGCGAAGCGTTCGGGGGTCCCGGCCTCGCGCAGCGGCGGGGGCAGGTGGCCGAGGGTGACGGCGCCGATGCGGCGGCGGGCCTGGGCGGCCTCGCCCGGGTCGTTGACGATGAAGGGGTAGATGACGGGAAGGGCGCCGGTCAGCGCCTCGGGCCAGCAGGCGCCGGAGAGGGCGACGGCCTTGCCCGGCAGCCATTCGAGGGTGCCATGGGCGCCCATGTGGATCAGCGCGTCGGCCTGTGTGCGCAGCCAGAGGTAGAAGGCGACATAGGCGTGGCGCGGGGTGCGGGACAGGTCGTGGTAGTCGTCGTCGCGGGCCGCGGGGGTCCCGCGCTCGGGCTGCAGGGCGACCAGCGCCTTGCCGCGGCGGAGGGCGGGGAAGGCGAAGGCCTCGCCCGTGCAGTCCGGGTCGGTTTCCGGGGCGCCCCAGGCGGCCGCCAGGTCGTCCTGCAGGGGCTGGGGCAGGGTGGCGAGCGCGGCGCGGTAGTCGGAGAGGGGGAAGGTGATGCGCTCGGAGGCCAGCGCCTTCTCCAGCGGCGCGCCGGGGGGCGTGTCATGGCCCGCGGCGGCGAGGTCTTCGAGCGCCGCCTCGGCCGAGGCGAGCGGGTCGAGGCCGACCGCGTGCGCCATGTTCCAGTCGCGCCCGGGATAGGTGGAGAGGACCAGCGCCACGCGGCGGTCCCCGGGGGCGCGCGCCCCAAGCCGATGCCAGGCGGCGGCGCGGTCGGCGATGGCGGCGATGCGCTCTTGGTCCGGCGCATGGGCGAAACGGGCGAATTGCAGGTCTTCGTCGCGGGCCTGCGGCTGCTTGAAGCTGGCGACCCCGGCGAAGACGCGGCCGTCGACCTCGGGGAGGACGACATGCATGGCGAGATCGGCGGGGGAGAGGCCGCGCTCCGCCTCGGCCCACGCCTTGCGCGGGTTGGTGGCGAGGGCGACCTGGAAGACGGGGACCCCGGCGGCGTCGAGGGGCGAGGGGCCGCCGTCGACGCGCGCCGAGAAGGCGGTGGCGTTGACCACCAGCGCCGGGCGCAGGGCGCGCAGCTGCCGGGCGATCCACGGGGCCGCGCCGGGCGCCTTCAGCGACGGGGCGAAGAGGCCGAGGACCCGGAAGCCGCGCGCCTCGAACGCCTCGGCCAGCGCCTCGATCGGGCCCATGTCGGCGGCGGCGAGGTAGGAGCGGTAGAAGGACAGCGCCACCAGCGGGCGGTCGTCCGCGATCTGCACCAGCGGGCAGCAGGGGCCGTGCGACAGGCTCCAGGCCCCGACCTGCGGCAGGGCGGCGGCGCCGAGGGCGCGGGGCGCGGGGGCGGCGTCCAGCCCCGCGGCCCCGGCCAGCGCCGCAAGCGCCGCGCGGGCCGCCCCGGCGCCGCCGGCGTCGCACAGGGCGGTGAGGCGCAGGCGCAGGGCCTCGTCCACCGTGCAGTAGCCGTCAAGCTGCGGGTCCGGGCGGCCATCGGCGGGCAGGACGGCCAGCGCAATGCCCTTGCGGCGGGCCAGCGACAGCACGCTGCGCAGCCCGTATTCCCAATAGGGCGCGCCGCCGATCAGCCGGATCAGCACCGCCTTCGCGCCCTCCAGCGTGTTCTCCACGTAGGTGTCGACCGACAGCGGGTGTTTCAGCGCCGCGAGGTTCGCCAGCCGCAGCGTCGGCAGCCCGCCCTCCGGCCCGCCGCCCTTGCGCCAGGCCTCCGCGAAGGCCCCGAGGTCGGAATCCGAGAAGGACAGCACCACCGTCTCCGCGGGCGTCTGCCCGAGGTCCTGCGGCGTCTCGGTTTCCTCGAGGCCATGGCTTTCGCGGAACACGACATGCATTTGCGTCAGTCCTCGCCCACCAGCGTGACGGTCGCGCCGATCCGGTCCTGGAGGCCCGGCAGCATGTCGGTGGTCGCATCCAGCAGCAGGCCCAGCTTGCTCTCGTCCGGGGTCGCCTCGTCTTCGCCCGGCAGGCGGCGGCGGGGGGTGTCGACGCCGCGCACGCCGTGGCGCGCGCCGTCGATGAGCACGGAAAGGACGCGCGCGGGAACCGGGTCGACCCGGTTCACCACGATGGCCAGCCCCCCGCCGGGGGTGAGCATCACGGCGGCGAGGCTGCTCGCCGCCATCCGCGCCGCGCCCATGGTTATTCCGCCGCCTCGGCCGCGGGGACCAGCACGCCGCGGATGGCGTCCGCGGAGATGTCGTCATGCTCGGCGATCACCACGACGCGGGAGCGGCGCTCCTCGCCCGCCTCCCACATCCGGTCATACTGCCAGCGCACGCGGGCGCCGACGGCCTGGACCAGCAGGCGCATCGGCTTGCCCTTCACCGCGGCATAGCCCTTCACGCGCAGGATGTTCTGGGCGTTGGCGAGCTCCTCGATCCGGGCGACGAGGGTCTCGGGGGCGTCCTGCTCGGGCAGCTCGATGACGACGGATTCGAAATCGTCATGCTCGTGGTCGTCATGGTCGTCGTGGTGCGAGGGGCGCGCGTCCATGTCGTCCTCGGCCGCGGCTTCCAGCCCGAGGATCACGCGCGGGTCCACCGCGCCCTCGGCCACTTCCACGACCGGCAGGGGGCGGGGGGCTTCCCTGGCGATGATCTCCTTCGCCTTCGCCACCCCCTCCGGCCCCGCGAGGTCCGGCTTGGTCAGCAGGATGATGTCGGCGCAGGAGATCTGGTCCTCGAACACCTCCGACAGCGGCGTTTCGTGGTCGAGGCTGTCATCCGCGGCGCGCTGGGCGTCGACGGCGGCCACGTCGGGGGCGAAGCGGCCCGCGGCCACGGCCTCGGCGTCCGCCAGCGCGATCACGCCGTCCACGGTGATGCGGGAGCGGATGTCGGGCCAGTCGAAGGCCTTCAGCAGCGGTTTCGGGAGCGCCAGCCCCGAGGTTTCGATCAGGATGTGATCGGGGCGGGGGGAGAGCGCCATCAGCGCCTCGATCGTCGGGATGAAGTCATCGGCCACGGTGCAGCAGATGCAGCCGTTGGCGAGCTCCATGATGTTCTCGGCCGGGCAGTCGGGGATGGCGCAGGATTTCAGGATCTCGCCATCCACGCCCACGTCGCCGAATTCGTTGACGACGACGGCGAGGCGGCGGCCGCCCGGGTTCTGCATCAGGTGGCGGATCAGCGTGGTCTTGCCCGAGCCGAGGAAGCCGGTGACGACGGTGACGGGAAGTTTCGCGAGGTCGGCCATGGTTCAGTCCTCCAGCGGGGGGATGCGGGCGATGCAGTTGCGTTTCAGGTGCTCGGGGCGGGTACGCCAGGGGATCAGCCCGTTCTCGGTGGCGGCATAGAGGGCGACGCCCTCGCGCAGGGTCTCGGCGGTCTCGGCCTCGTGGCAGTTGCCGTAGACATAGGTCCAGCGCTTCGGCCCGCCGCGCAGGGCGACCGAGCAGCCATGATCGCAGTTCGACAGGCACTCGACCGCGCGCAGGGCGACGTTCGGGGGCAGATCTGCGGCGGCGAGCGCGTCGTGGAGCGCCTGTCCGGGGCGGATGCCGCCCTCGGGGGTCTCGCTCCCGCGGCGGCATTTCACGCAGACGAGGAGTTCGACGGGCGCCGTTTCGGGCGTGTTGGGCGCGGGCGCGGCGTCGGCCGCCTGCGCGTCGTCGGTCTGCGGCGTGGCCGCGATCTCGGCGGCGGGGGAATCGGTCATCTCTCGCTCCGGGCCCTTGGGCGCTCTGGTCCGGGGGGCAAGGAGGACGAGACCGGCGGGACGGCGCGCGCGCCCGACCTGCCGATGCCGACGACCGGAGGACCCCCGTCCGGTTTCAGACGCATGCGGCGGCAGGTCTCCCGGCTTGCGGATCTCGGGGGCGCGGGCGGATGGGCCAGGTCCCCCGGCGGGCGCCCCGCCTTCCCGGTCCCGTCAGGGGGCCAGTGGCGGATGGGGCGACCTCTCCGGTCACGGTCGCGGGGGCGGCTGCGTTCGGGGGGCGTTGCGGCCCGCGGTCCCTTCGGCATTCCCTCTTCGGCCCGCTCTCGCGGGCGCCGTCGCAATCCTTGGCTTGGTGGGGCGCCGCGATGCGTGAGTCAATGGGGCGGAAAGGCGGGGTCATTGACGCGCCCGGCGCGGTCGGGCACGCATTGCCCCTTCCCCCGCGCGCAGGAGCCCTTCATGACCGATGCCGACGACGCCGCCCGCCACGCCGAGAAGATGAAGAAGATCAAGGCCGCGCGCGACCGGATGATGGAGACGAAGACCGAGGAGAAGGGCCTGATCATGGTCCATACCGGCAAGGGGAAGGGCAAGTCCTCGGCCGGGTTCGGGATGATCTTCCGCTGCATCGCCCATGACATGCCCTGCGCCGTGGTGCAGTTCATCAAGGGCGGCATGGCGACCGGGGAGCGGGACCTGATCCGCGGGCATTTCGCCGATAAATGCGAGTTCGTCGTCTCGGGCGAGGGGTTTACGTGGGAGACGCAGGACAAGGCCCGCGACAAAGAGATGGCCGAGGCGGGGTGGGAGAAGGCCAAGGCGCTGATCCTCGACCCGCGCATCCGCTTCGTGCTGCTCGACGAGATCAACATCGCCCTGCGCTACGACTATCTCGATATCGACGCGGTGGTGGACTTCCTGCTGCACGAGAAGCCGCGCATGACCCATGTGTGCCTGACGGGCCGCAACGCGAAGCCCGAGCTGCTCGAGGCGGCGGATCTCGTGACCGAGATGGAGCTGATCAAGCACCCCTTCCGCGACGGGGTGAAGGCGCAGGCGGGGGTGGAGTTTTAGAAATTCACCGGGCTGGGTGGCACGGAACTCACAAGTGCCAGAAAACCCCTCTCTGCCCTTTGAGATAGCGTCCATTCTCGGGTCTTAGGGGGGATGCGAATTTCATCACCGCGGACATCGTCTTCAATGCGAATTAGGCGTCGCTCCTCGAGCAGTAGGAGCGCCTCTTTCGCAAAATCCGTGTTCCACTGCGAACTGTGGCACATCGAGAAATCTGGTAGGCCTGTCAGACGTTCGAGTTTGTAGTGAAGGTTCAAAAAGACCCCACTGCGAGACCCAGAGCCGAGCAACTCCTCAAGTGCAAGGAAGCAGATAGAACGTGCAGGCCAATGGCCCTCTCTCCAGCCATCTGGCATAGGCGCGCGTAAGGGGATGTCATCGAAGGCGGTTTGGACGTCATCTCGGGAAAGGGTGTCTTCGTCTCCCTGCAGTCGCAGGAAATTTACAGGTAGCCACCCAACTGCAGGCTTGTGCTTCTGCAGCCATGTTAGCCCAAGAATGACATGCTGCCCCAGCTCCTTCGGGTCTTCCCAGAACTTCACCAGCGACCCGGCGCCCACCTTGGCCCGGAACGCCTCCAGCTTCCGCCGCCCTTCGTCCGACCGCTCCAGATGCGTTCCCGGCAGGCGGTCCGGCGCCTTGTGCAGCAACCGCAGCACCGGCGTGCCGGTGTCCACCGCGTAGTCGTACTCCATCTCGGTGTAGCTCAGCCCCGTCTCGGGGTGGATCGAGCCATAGCGGCCAGCCGAGATCAGGACGTAGTAGTCCGACTCGTCGATGATCCGCTTGATGAACTCGAACTGTTCCTCGTCCGCGGCGGGGAACAGCTCCATGCCCGCGGGGAAGCAGTCGGTCTGAAGCAGCGCCTGGCTGACCTCCTGCCGCGCGCCTTCGAGGTCGGTGAAGGTCGAGCTGATGAAGACCTGGTACCGCTTGTCCATCTGGCGCCCCCGCGCGTCGTCCCATACACAGGCTGAACAAACCCCAAGAATATCCCCACTGGCAACATTTCAGAGGACCGCATGACCAAGGCGCTGATGATCCAGGGCTGCGGCTCGAATGTCGGGAAATCCATGCTGGTGGCGGGGCTGTGCCGGGCGGCGCTGCGCCGGGGCGTCTCCGTGGCGCCGTTCAAACCGCAGAACATGTCCAACAACGCCGCCGTCACCGCGGATGGGGGCGAGATCGGCCGCGCGCAGGCGCTGCAGGCCATGGCCTGCCGCCTGCCGGCCCATACCGACATGAACCCGGTGCTGCTGAAGCCCGAATCCGACATGGGCTCCCAGGTCGTGGTGCAGGGGCGGCGGATCGCGACGGTTAAGGCGCGGGACTACGCGGCGCTGAAGCCCAAGCTGCTGGAGGCGGTGCTGGAGAGCTTCGGGCGCCTGAAGGCCTCCCATGACCTGGTGATCGTCGAAGGTGCGGGGAGCCCGGCGGAGGTGAACCTGCGGGCAGGCGACATCGCCAACATGGGCTTCGCCTGCGCCGCCGATGTGCCGGTGATCCTGGCGGGCGACATCGACCGCGGCGGGGTGATCGCGCAGGTGGTGGGCACGCAGGCGGTGATGGACGCGCGCGACAACGCCATGGTCGCGGGCTTCCTGGTCAACAAGTTCCGCGGCGACCCGCGCCTCTTCGACGACGGCTATGCGATGATCGAGGCGCGCACGGGCTGGAAGGGCTTCGGCGTCGCGCCCTGGTTCGACGGGGCCTGGAGGCTTCCGGCGGAGGATGCGCAGGACCTCGGGCGGACCGGGGGCGGAGAGGGGCTGCACGTGGTCTGCCTCGCCCTGTCGCGCATCGCCAATTTCGACGACATGGACCCGCTGATGCAGGAACCCGGGGTGCGCCTGACCATGCTGCGCGCAGGCCAGGCGATCCCCGGCGACGCGGACGTGGTGATCGTGCCGGGCAGCAAGTCGACGCGCGGGGACCTCGCCTACCTGCGGGCGCAGGGCTGGGACGTGGACCTGCTCGCCCATCGGCGGCGCGGCGGGCACGTGCTGGGCATCTGCGGCGGGTTCCAGATGCTCGGGGCCGAGGTGAGCGATCCCGAGGGGATCGAGGGCGCGGCGGGCGCGGATCCGGGCCTCGGGCTGCTGGACGTCGCCACGGTGATGACCGGCGACAAGCGGCTGACCGAGGTCGAGGCCGCCCATGCCGCCACCGGCGCGGGGTTCCGCGGCTACGAGATCCATATCGGCCGCACCGACGGGCCGGACCGCGCCCGCCCCTTCGCCCATGTGGACGGCCGCCCCGAGGGCGCCGTCAGCGCCGACGGCAAGGTCGAGGGCAGCTACCTGCACGGCATGTTCCGCGACGACGGGTTCCGCGCGGCCTGGCTGGGGCGCTTCGGCGCCGCCTCGGGGCTGTCCTATGACGACGGGGTGGAAGCGGCGCTCGAGGCGCTGGCCGACCACGTGGAGGCGCATCTCGACGTGGCGGGGATGCTGGCGGCGGCGCGGTAAGGGGCGCCCGCTCGCGCTTCACCCCCCCAGCGCCACCTCGAGCCGCAGCCAGCCGTTGACGTCGCCGGGCAGGCCGAGGCGGATCCAGCCCTCGGAATAGGGGAAGATGCGCGACCAGGTGCGGGCCTTCGCCAGCCGCTCCTGCGCCGCCTGCGCGTCCCCGGTCTCATAGGTGCGGAACAGGGGGCTGCCGCCCACCAGGGTCCAGCCCGCGCGGGCGGCGAGGGCGTCGAGCCGCGCGGCCTCCTCGCGCAGCCGCGCCGTGGTCGCGTCCTGCCAGGCCCGGTCGGCCAGCGCCTTGCAGCCGATCTCCACCGCCGCGCCGCTGACGGGCCAGGGGCCGGCCAGCTCGGCGATCCGCCCGGCCAGCGCGTCCCCGGCGAGCGCGAAGCCCAGCCGCAGCCCCGCCAGCCCGTAGAACTTGCCGAAGGAGCGCATGACGAGCAGGCCCCCGGTGTCTGGCGTCATGGCGGGGATGACGGAGAGGCCGTCCTCGGTGTCGGCGAAGCTTTCATCCACGACCAGCAGGCCGACCTTGGGGGCGAGCGCCAGCAGGGCCTCCGGCGCATGGCTGCGCCCGTCGGGATTGTTGGGGTTCACCACGACGGCGAGGTCCGCGCCCTCGAGCGCGGCGAGCTCGGAGACGGTTTCCACCGCCCAGCCCGCGGTCGCGAGGGCGGCGGCGTGTTCGTTATAGGTCGGGCCCAGCACCCGCGCCTTGCCCGGCGCGGCGAGGAGCGGCGCGAGCTGGATCGCGCCCGAGGCCCCGGCGAGCGGGATCGCCCTCACCCCCGCGCCGTAAGCCGCGCGGGCGGCGTCTTCGAGCGCGCGCAGGTCCGATTTGGTCGGCAGCGCGCCCCAGGCATGGGCCGAGAGCTTCGGGACCGGGTAGGGAACGGCGTTGATGCCGGTGGACAGGTCCACCCAGGCCTCCGCCGCGCCGCCATGGCGGGCGATGGCCGCGTCGAGGTCTCCGCCATGGTCGCGCATCGTGCTGGGTCCTTGCCCCGGGCGGGTCCGCTCGCCCGCGCCCGCCCGATACGGCGCCTTGCGGGGCCGGGTCAACGCGGATGGGGGCGGGGCGCCGCGGACCGAAGGGCCGCGCGGGCGGGCGAGCGGGGGCGTCATGCCCCCCCGAGCCCGGCCGCCCCTGCGAGAGGCCGCCGCCGCAGGGGGGCCATGCCCCCCAGTCGCCGCCGGAGGCGCCGCTGCACGCCGCCGGGCGCGCCCTCAGACCAGCGCCAGCCCCAGCAGCGCCGCCGCCATCAGCCCCATCGCCTTGAGATACATGTCGAGCCCGGCCCACATCGCCGCCCCGTCCGGGTCCGGCGCGCCCGCGTTCAGCCAGGGCTCCTCGGCCACCCGGTCGCCATAGACCCGCGGCCCGGACAGCCGCACGCCCAGCCCCGCGGCCATCGCCGCCTCGGGCCAGCCCGCATTGGGCGAGCGGTGCCGCGGCGCGTCGCGCAGCATCGCCCGCCAGGCGCCGCCGAACCGCCCGGAGACCGCGGCGAACAGCAGCCCCGTCAGCCGCGCGGGCAGGATGTTCACCGCGTCGTCGAGCCGCGCCGCCGCCCAGCCGAACGCCTCGTGCCGCGGGGTGCGGTGGCCGATCATCGAATCCATCGTGTTGATCGCCTTGTAGGCCGCGATCCCCGGCAGCCCCAGCAGCAGCCCCCAGAACACCGGCGCGACGATCCCGTCCGAGGCGTTCTCGGCAAGGCTCTCGAGCCCCGCGCGCGCCACGGCGGGGGCGTCCAGCGTCTCGGGGTCGCGCCCGACGATCATCGACACCGCCCGGCGGGCGCCCGCCAGGTCCCCGGCGGCGAGGGGGCGGGCGACCTCGGCCACGTGTTCGTGCAGGGACCGCGCGGCGACCAGCGGCCAGGCCAGCAGGCCGACCAGCAGCGCCTGCGCCCAGCCGCCGGGCAGCGCCGCCTGCAGCGCCAGCGCGGGCAGGGCGGCGGCGGCGGTGACGATCAGCACGGTCAGGACCCCGGCGGCGCGGCGGCGGGCGTCGGGGTCCCCGTCCCGGTTCAGCCCGCGGTCGAGCGCGCCGATCTGCGCCCCGATCCAGGTCACCGGGTGGCCGATCCGGCGGAACAGCGCGTCGGGCCAGCCGATCAGCGCGTCGGCGACCAGGGCGACCAGCATGGCGGCGGCGAAGATCATGCGCGGGGCCCCGGGGTCGCGGCGCCGGGGGCGTCGTCCGGGGCGTCGTCCGCGTCGCCCATGGGGGCCGCGGGCCGCCCGGCGGCGCTGCCGGAGGTGAAGCGGAACACCCGCTCGAACCCCGCGGCGCGCAGGGCGTCCCCGGCCCCGTCCGGGACCGTGCCGGGGGCGAAGACCAGCCCCCGCGCCGGGCCGGTATGCGCCCGGGCATGGCCGAGCGCCCCGAGGGCCCGTGCCAGGTCCGCGGTCGGATCGCCGGACGGCCCGCGCAGCGCGGTGCAGCGGTCGGCCGAGGCGGCGGCGAGGCGGGCGAGGGCGGGCAGGTCCCCGGCCCCGGCGGCGGCGCGCCACGGGCCCACGAGGTCCGAGATGTCGGGAAAGCGGTCGTCCGCGGGGTTCGTCGCCTCGGGCGCGCCCCAGAGGCCGCCGATGATCTCGGCCGGCGGCGGGGGCGGCAGGACCTCCAGCGCCTGCGCCTTGCGCGAGGCCCAGAGCAGCGCGTCGGGCGCCGGGGCCCAGAGCGGGTCGGACGCGCCCTCGGCGGCGAGGCAGGCGGCGGCGAGCGCCCCCGGCCCGGGCGCCTCGCGGCCATGGAGGGCGGCGGCGGCGCGGGCGGCGGCGACCAGCGCGGCGGTGGAGAAGCCGGCCCCCGCCCCCGGCGGCATCGGCGCGCGGAAGCGGAACGACGCCTCGGGCAGCGACAGGGCCGAGAGCAGGGCGCGCAGCACCGGCGCGGCCTCGCCCGCCTGCATGGGCACGAAGACCGCGGGGGGCGCGCCGGGGGCGGAGGCGTCCCCGGGGGGCGCGGCGATCTCGACCGCGGCGGAGAGGGGGCCGGGGCGGGCCTCGGCCGACAGGCTCAGCGCCGGGCAGGGCAGGGTGATCAGCGCCACCGGGCCGTTTTCGCCGATCCGGCCCTGCATCCACTCGCCCCAATGGCCCGGGGCCCGCGCGACGGCGCGGGCGGGGGCGGGCGGCACGCCGGGCTCGGGCTGGGACATGGGCGGGGCCTCGGGGCGTTGGGCGACGGGCGTCAGGCGTCGGGCGCGGGGCGGGAACGAAACCGGGCTTTCCGTTTGTCACGGGGGGGCGGGAAAGTCGATCCTCGCGCGCGCGGGAAGGCGTATGGGGGCGCGGGAGGGCGTATGGGGGGCGCGGGAGGGCGTATGGGGGGCGCGGGAGGGCGCGGAAGGGCGGGCGTTCGGAGGGCGTTGCCGGGCGTGGTTCGGGGCGCGGTTCGGGGCGGCCGCGCGCGGCGAAACCCGCCCTGTCCGCCCGGTCCCCGCGGCCAGGGCGGAGATCAAGACGGCGATCACGCGCGCGCGCGCCGGGCCGCCGCCCCGAGATGCCGCTGGACAGCGCCCGCGCCCGGCGGCAGCATTCGCGCCATGCCCCACGATCATCACCACGACCACCCGCACACGCTCCTGCCCTCGGACCCCGCCCTGCGGGTGAAGGCGCTGGAGACCATCCTGGCCGACAAGGGCCTCGTCGACCCGAAGGCGGTGGACGAGATCATCGACCTCTACCAGAACCGCATCGGCCCGCAGGGCGGCGCTTCGGTGGTGGCGAAGGCCTGGGCGGACCCGGCGTTCCTCGAGGCCCTGCGCGCCGACCCCTCGGGGGTGATCGCGGGGATGGGCCTTGGCGGGCGCCAGGCCGAGCACGTGATGATCGCCGAGAACACGCCGGAGCGGCACAACATGGTCGTGTGCACGCTCTGCTCCTGCTACCCGTGGGGCCTGCTGGGGATCCCGCCGGGCTGGTACAAGTCCGACGCCTACCGCGCCCGCGTGGTGCGCGACCCGCGCGGGGTTCTGGCCGAGTTCGGCGTGACCCTGCCGGAGGAGACGAAGATCCGCGTCTGGGATTCGACGGCCGAGGTGCGCTACCTGGTGATCCCGATGCGCCCCGCGGGGACCGAGGGGTGGGACGAGGCGCGCCTCGCCGCCCTCGTCACCCGCGATTCGATGATCGGGACGGGCCTGCCGCTCTCGCCCGCGGAGGCCTCGGCATGACCCGCGCGCATGACATGGGCGGGCGGTTCGGCGACGGCCCGGTGACGCCCGGCCCGGCGGACGAACCCGTCTTCGCCACCGACTGGCACGCCCGCGCCTGCGCGGTGACCGTGGCGGCGGGGGGGCTGGGGGCCTGGTCCATCGACCGCTCCCGCTTCTTCCGCGAGGCGCTGGCGCCGACGGATTACGCGGGCTTTTCCTATTACGAGAAATGGCTGGCCGGGCTGGCCGACCTGCTGGTCGATGCCGGGCTGGTGACGCGCGAGGAGCTGGCCGCCGGGAAGGCGGCCCCCGCCGCCGAACCGCATCCGAAGCGCCTGGCGCCCGAGCGGGTGGCCCCGGCCATGGCCGCCGGATCGCCCTATGTCCGGCCCGGCCCCGACCCGCGCTTCGCCGTCGGCGCGCGGGTCCGCACCCGGCTTCCGGCGCGCAACACGCTGGTCGAGGGCGGCCACACCCGCCTTCCCGCCTATGCCGCGGGGCATGTCGGCACGGTGATCGCCCGCCACGGATCGCACGTGTTCCCCGACGCCTCGGCCCACCGGCTCGGCGAGGCGCCGGAGCCGCTCTATACGCTCGTCTTCGACGCCGCCGACCTCTGGGGCGATCCCGGGCGGGCCGGGGACGAGGTGACGCTGGACCTGTGGGAGAGCTATCTCGAGGCGGTGGAATGAGCGCCTCCGCCGACGCAGCCGCCGCCGCCGATCCCTTCGCGCCGGGCCGGTTCGAGGAGCCGTGGCACGCCCAGGTCTTCGCGCTGACCGTGGCGCTGTCCGAGGCGGGGCGTTTCGCCTGGCCGGAATGGGCCGAGGCCTTCGGCGCCACGCTGGCCCGCAACGGCGCCGCGCAGGGGCCGCTGGACGGGGGCGAGGATTACTTCATGGCCTGGCTCGAGACGCTGGAGGCGCTGCTCGAGGAAAAGGGCGCGGCGGAGGCGAAGGAGCTTCGCGCGATGAAGGCGGCCTGGGCGGCGGCCTACGCGGCGACGCCGCATGGCGAGCCGGTGAAGCTCTCGCGCTGAGGCGGGGGCGCGCCGGGGCGGGGGTCGGAGCGCGCCGCGCCCGGCGCAGGCGTCCTCGCCCACGCCGAGGCCGGTGGGGGCGCGGCCGGGCGGCCGAGCGGGAGGGCGTGGCCCTCCCCGAGGACGGCCGCATTCGTTGCGCGGGCGGCGCGCGCCCAGGGGGGCGATGCCCCGCATTCGCGCGCGCCGGGCGGCGGTCGCCGCCCGCACCCCGGCCCCCGACGCCATATCGCATGGAAAAGGGGCGCCGACCCAAGGCCGACGCCCCCCGTTTCGTCCCATCCGGCCCGGGCGGCCTCAGCCCCGCCCGACCCGCCGCAGCAGCGCCCGGCGCAGCGGGGCCGCCGCGCCGCCCTCGCGCGCCACCGGCCGGGCCCGCGCCCGCAGCCGCGGCGCCGCCGAGACCGCCGCGCGCATCGCCCCCGCCGGGACCCGCCCCGACAGCAGCGCCGCCAGCCGCCGCCGCGCCGCCCGGTCGCCGGCGCCCTCGCCGCGCATCAGCGCGAACCCGGTCGCGCCGGGCATCGCCGCCTCCGGCGCCCGCGGCGCCAGCTCGGGCGCCGGGACCGACTGCGCCGCCCCGTGCACCAGCCGCGTCGCGGCCCAGAGCGCGCCGGGCATGTCCCGCCGCCGCGGCGTCGCCAGCCAGCGCACCGACCAGTCGGGGCGGAACCCTTCCTTGAACCGGCGCAGGCCCTGCAGCCCCTTGCCCGCCTTGCTGCGGGCATAGAACGCCCCCAGCGCCTTCGAGAACGGCCCCCCGGCCTCGTCCAGCCCCGAGAGCGGCGCCATGCACAGGTTGAACCGCTCGGCCCCCGCGTCCCGCGCCGCCCCGATCCCCGCGGCGATCAGCGCGTGCATCGCGCCGTCCGGGATCTCCGGCAGCTGGCGCATCAGGTCCACCGACCACTCGGCGCCGGAGCCGGAGCGCCAGAGGCTCAGGAACGCCACCGCCGCGCCGCCGACCCGCGCCACGACCACGTGGTGCCGCGCGAGGAAGGCCGGGTCCCAGGCGCCCATCGAGAACCGCCGCTCGCCGCCGCGGGCCGCCGCCCAGGCCCGCGCCACCGGGCGCAGGTCGTCCAGCGGCACGGCGCCGGGCGCGTGCAGCGTCACCTCGACCCCCGCCTTCTTCGCCTTGGCCAGCTTGCGGCGCAGCTCGCGCCGCTCGGGGCCGTCGAGGGTGAACCCGGCGGCATCCACAAGCGCCTCCTCGCCCAGCGGCTGCAGCGCCATGCCGTGCCGGGCCCAGAAGTCGGCGTCCTCGGCCTTGTAGACCGCGACGCGGCGCTTTTCCGCCGCCGCGCCCGCCTGCATCGCCGCCCAGGCGCCGTCCCAGGCCTCGCGCGGGCCATGCGGGTCGCCCAGCATCACCCGCCAGCCGCCGATCACGCCATACATGGCGAAGGCGCGGCCGGTGGGGTCGAAGACCACGTGCTTGTCGCCCGAGAGAACCAGCGCGGCCTCGGCCCGCTCGGCCGCCTCCAGCACCGCCGAGATCCGCGCGCGCAGGGCCGCATCGGCCTTGGCCGGGGCCGCTTTCGGCGCCCGCGCCAGCAGCCGCAGCCCGACCAGCACCGCCGGGCCATGGAAGGCCGCGCGGTAGAGGAGCAGCGCCGCGGCCATCTCGGCGGCGGGCTGCGAGGGGAAGGCGGCGAGCATCACCGCCTCGAACGCGCCGACGCCGCCCGGGGCGCCGGTGGCCAGCGCCAGCGCGATGGCGGCGGCATAGACCACGGCGAATTCCGCGAAGCCCGGCGGATTGGGCAGCAGCAGCCAGAAGCACAGCGCCGCGGGGACCAGGTCGGCGGCGGTCAGCGCCGCGGCCCCGAGCAGCCAGCCCCCGTCCGGCAGGGTCAGCCTGCGCCCGCCCACGTGCAGCGCGGGCGCCCGGCGCAGCGCGATCCCCGCGCCCAGCGCCGCGGCGAAGCCCAGCAGCGCGGCGGCGCGCAGGTCGCCCTCGGACGCCCCCGTGGCCGCCGACAGCATCCCCGGCGCCAGCAGCGCCGCCAGCCCCGCCAGCACGGCGAGGCCCATGTAGAACCCGAGGCTGACCGCGCCGGACAGGGCCGCGCATTCGCCCGCGCCCATGCCCGCGCCGCGGTGCATCCGCCAGCGCGCCGCCGTGCCGGTCAGCAGCCCCAGCCCCAGCGCCTGCGAGATCGCCACCGCCGCGAAGCCGCCGCGCAGGGAATCCCCCACCGGCATCGCGCGTCCCAGCCGTTTCATCGCCTGCGCGTCATACCCGGCGGCGGCGAGATGCGAGAGCAGCCCCGCCACGCAGGCCAGCGCCATCGCCCAGGGCGCGACGCCCCCGAGGGCGGCGAGGAAGGCGTCGCCGTCGACCTCGGCCAACCGCTCGCGCGCCAGCCAGAGGCCGCCGAGGCAGGCCGCCGCCGCCGCCAGCGCGCGCCCGGCATTGGAGCGCAGCCCGGCGGGCAGGCGCAGGCGCGCCGGGACCGCGCCCGGCTGCACCGCGTCCATCGCCCCCGCCAGCGCGGCGACGGCGCCCGCCCCGGCGCGCGCGGCGTCCCGGTCGGCGTTTCGGTCGGCGTTTCGGTCGGCGTCCCAGGCCGCCTGCTCGGTCGCCCGGGCCGCCTCGGCGCATTCGCGCGCAAGGTCCTCGGACCACGCCGACAGCTCCGCCGCCGCGATCCCGTCCGACCCGATGTGGTTGATGTCATCCCCCGAGCCGCAAACCTGCAGCCCGTCCTGCGCGATCCCGCGCGACGCAGCGTAGCCCATTACGCAACACCCCTTGCTTCACCCGGGGTGCAGAATGGGGCCGCGCGCTTTCATCCGGGTTAAGCGCGCGCCCCCGCGCCCGCAGCGGAGGGATGGGTCCCTTGCGCATTCGGACAGGTCCCCGCGCTTGCGCGCCGCCCCCGCCCATGTCCCAATCCGGGCCGCCATCCCCGGGCCGCACCCCGCCGCCGAAAGGACCCGCCATGCGCCGTTTCGAGGAGATCTTCGCCATCGCCGCCGACCGCCATGGCGGCCCCGCGGCGGTGGAAGCCCTTCTGCCGGTTCCGAAACCCGCCGCCGCGCTCCGTGCCATTCCCGCCGATCGCTGGCTGGCCTGCATGACCCGCTGCGTGTTCCAGGCGGGCTTCTCCTGGTCCGTGATCGACGCCAAGTGGCCGGGCTTCGAAGCGGCGTTCCACGGCTTCGACATCGACTGGTGCGCGGGGATGGGCGAGGCGGAGCTCGACGCGCTCCTCTGCGATTCGCGAATCGTGCGCAACGGGGCCAAGATCGGCGCCGTGCAGGCCAACGCCGCGCTTTTGCAGGCGCTCGAGGCGCAGGGCGGCGCGGGGGCGGTCTTCGCCGACTGGCCCGCCGCGGACTATGCGGGGCTGCTGGCGATGCTGAAGACGCGCGGCGGGCGGCTCGGCGGCCTCGCCGGGGCCCGCGCGATGCGCGAGATGGGGCGCGACGGCTGGGTCCTGTCGCCCGACGTGACCGCGCGGCTGGCGGCCGAGGGGGTGATCGCGGGGCCGCCCACCTCGAAAAAGGCGCAGGCGGCGGTGCAGGCGGCCTTCGACGGCTGGGCGGCGGAAACGGGCCGCCCCTTCGCCGCGATCAGCCGGGTGCTGGCGCTGTCGATCGACGGCTGAGGCGCCCCCGCCGGCGTCTCCCCCGCCGGCTTTCCCCCCGTTGGGGCTTTCCCTCCGGCCCCCGGCGTTGCAGCCTGCGGGGGATGAACGAAACCGTCAGGGAGGCGACGTCATGATCCCATGCGGCCGGAAGGGGGGCGCATGAACCCCGCGCTATGGCTTGTCCGCACCGCCGCGCTGCGCCCCGAGGCGCCGGCGCTTCTGCGCGGCGCCAAACAGGTCGCCGATTACGAGACCTTCGCGGCCCGCGCGCTGTCCATCGGCGCGGCGCTGGCGGCGCGCGGCGTGGTTCCGGGCGACCGGGTGGCCGTGGTGATGAAGAACCGGGTCGAATACCTCGAAGCCATGTACGGCATCTGGGCCGCCGGGGCCGCCGCCGTGCCGGTCAACGCCAAGCTGCACGCGAAGGAGGCGGCGTGGATCGCCGCCCATGCCGGGGCGGGCGTCGCCTTCGTGTCCGAGGAGCTGACCGAGGAGCTTTCCGCCGCGGCGCCCGAGCTGAAGCTGATCGAGGCGGGGGGCGGCGAGTACGAGGCGATGGCCGCCCACGCGCCCCTCGCGGCCCCGCAGGAGATGTCGCGGGACGCGCTGGCCTGGCTGTTCTACACCTCCGGCACCACCGGGCGGCCCAAGGGGGTGATGATCACCGCCGGGATGATCGAGGCCGCGGCGCTGACCTATTTCGTCGACGTGGACGAGGTGCACGCGACGGACTGCATCCTCTATGCCGCGCCGATGTCCCATGGCGCGGGCCTGTACAACTTCATGCACGTGATCCGCGGCGCCCGGCACTGCGCGCCCGACAGCGGCGGCTTCGATCCGGGGGAGATCCTGGAGCTGGCCCCGCGGCTGGGGGATGTGCATTTCTTCGCCGCGCCCACCATGGTCCACCGGCTGGTGGCGGAGGCGAAGGCGCGCGGCGCGACGGGCGAGGGGATCCGCACCATCGTCTATGGCGGCGGGCCGATGTACGTGGCGGATATCGAGGACGCGCTGGACGTGCTGGGCCCGCGCTTCGTGCAGATCTATGGCCAGGGCGAGGCGCCGATGTCGATCACCGCCCTGCCGCGCGAGGTGGTGGCCGATCGCGACGACCCGCGGCGGGCAGTGCGGCTCGGGTCCGTCGGGCGGGCGATGTCCTGCGTGGAGGTGCGGATCGGCGACGAGGCCGGGCGCCCCCTGCCGGTGGGCGAGGCGGGCGAGGTGATGGTGCGCGGCGCCCCCGTCATGCCGGGCTACTGGCAGGCGCCCGAGGCGACGGCGTCGGCGCTGCAGGACGGCTGGCTGCGCACCGGCGACGTGGGGGTCCTGGACGCGGACGGGTTCCTGACGCTGAAGGACCGCAGCAAGGATCTCATCATCTCGGGCGGGACCAACATCTATCCGCGCGAGGTGGAGGAGGCGCTGCTGACCCATCCCGAGGTCTCGGAGGTCGCGGTGGTCGGCGCCCCGCACCCGGACTGGGGCGAGGAGGTGGTCGCCTTCGTGGTCGCCGCGCCGGGGGCCGAGGCCGCGGTCGCGACGCTGGACGCGCATTGCCGCAGCCAGATCGCGCGGTTCAAGCGGCCGAAGCGGTATCTGCATGTCGATGCGCTGCCCAAGAACAATTACGGCAAGGTGCTGAAGACGGCGCTGCGCGAGCGGCTTTCGGGGTGAGGCGCCGCCGGGGGCGGCGGCGGCCGGGCGGGGGAGGCGGCCCGGATCGCGCCGTCGCTCTGCGCTGCGCCCGCGCTGCCCGGGGGCGGCCCGCCTCAGGGGGGACGAGCCCCCCGTTCGCCGGGCCGCGCGCGCCGGGGCGCGCGGGCGCCTGGCGCGGGGCGCGGCGAACGGGGGCGGGGCGCGGCGCCCGGGACGTCGCCGGTGCGCCCGGCCTGCGCCGCGGGCGCGCCCGGCGGACCCGGCCTGGGTCCCGGGGCCGCCTCCATGCGCTCCCCCCCCCGGCGTCCCCCGCGCCGCCCCGGCGCGGGGGGCGGCGCCGCTGCGCGGAAACCCGTCCCGCGACGCTGGCGTCCCGGGGGCGGCCCCTGCTAAGGACCCCTTACTTGCTGCTGACTGATGCTGGAGCCGAGCCGCCATGGACGCCTATTCCACCGCCGAGATCGCCGCCCTCGTGGGCGGGCTGCTCGCCGCCTCGGTCCTGGGGGGTCTGCTGGCCGGCCTCCTCGGCGTCGGCGGCGGCATCGTCATCGTGCCCGCGCTGTTCTGGCTGTTCACGCTGGTGAAGTTCGACCCGGCGCTGTCCATGCACATGGCGGTGGCGACCTCGCTGGCGACCATCGTCGCGACCTCGATCAGCTCGGCCCGGGCGCATCACAAGAAGGGCGGGGTGGATGCCGACCTGCTGCGCCGCTGGGCGCCGTTCATGGCCTTCGGCGCGCTGGCGGGGGGGCTCGGGGCCAAGTTCATCGACCCGGCGGGGCTGAAGGCGATCTTCGGCGTGATCGCGCTGCTGGTGGCGGCGAACCTCGCGACCCCGAAGACGCTGGTGGTGGCGCAGTCGCTGCCCGCCTCGCGCGCCGGGCAGGGCGGGATCGCCACCTTCATCGGCGGGCTCTCGGCGCTGATGGGCATCGGCGGCGGCACGTTGTCGGTGCCGATCCTGGCCGCCTTCTCCTACCCGATCCGCCGGGCGGTGGGCACGGCGGCGGCCTTCGGCTTCGTCATCGCCGTCCCCGCGGCCATCGGCTTCGTGATCGCGGGCTGGGGCGTGCCGGACCGCCCGCCGCTGTCGCTCGGCTACGTCTCGGTCCCCGCGGCGCTGCTGATCCTGCCGGTGACCACCTTCTGCGCCCCTTACGGCGCCAGGCTGGCCCACGCGGTCGACCCGATCTGGGTCAAGCGCGCCTTCGCGCTGTTCCTCGGGATCACCGCCTTCCGCATGCTCTCCGCCGCCTTCGGCTGAGCGGGGCGCCCGCCGCGCCCGCAGGGCTGCGGCGCGGGCGGCCGAGCGGGGGCTTCACGCCCCCCGAGGCCGGCCCCCCCCTCGCCCCCCGTCGCAGGACAGGGCCCCGCCATCCCGCGGGGCCCTTTCGCGTTCCCCCGGCGTCCCGGCGCCCGCCCGCGAAAAGGGGCCCCGTCGTTCCCGACGAGACCCCCGCAGCGACGCCGCGATCCGGCATTGAGAGCGGAGCCCGGACCGCGGCCTCGCGTTCCGATGATCCGTTACATGAGCGCCTCCAGGTTCGGCGCGTCGGGCGCCACGATGTCCACCAGCCCGTCCACGGCGGAGAGCGCGAGGCCCGCGGCTTCCTCCGCGAAGGGGATGTTCGAGAAGCCGGCGCCGACGGTCCCGAGCCAGTCGGGGTTCTGCTCGGCGAAATAGAGCTCGGTCGCCGTCGCCTCGCCCGCGTGCTCGATGAACTCCAGCATGTCCCAGTCGCCGCTCTCCCAGGCCGCGCCGATGTCGTAATCGACATAGCCATCGGTCCCGACGACCCGCAGCGTCTCGATTCGCGCATCCGCGTCGTCCATGTTCCGCAGGCGGATGGAGCCGGAGGAGGCGACGCCGTCGAAGGCGACCAGCAGGTCGGTCCCCTCGTCGATGGTGAAGCTCAGGTCCTCGATCGACAGGTCATAGATCCCGCCCCAGGCCCGCAGCTCGAGCACGTCCTGGCCCCCGGCCCCGCCGGTCATCTCGTCGAGCATCCCGTCCCCGAGGCCCAGCAGCTCGCCCCAGTTGCGGAAGGCGTCGAGCCCCGCCTCGTCGACCACGTGGTCGCCGCCGAAGCCGAAGGTGTAGAGGTAGGTGTCATCCCCGAGGCCCCCGACCAGGTCGCCCCCGGCCGAGCCGGCCCCGAGCACGTCCGCCCCGGCGCCGCCGATATACTGCGTCCCGGTGAAGGAGAGGAAATCGTCCAGCTTCAGCAGCGAGGCGGTCTCCGTCACCGCGCTTTCGACAGCCTCCTGCACCTCGTTCAGCGGGTTCAGCGCGGCGATGTCGTCGGCCAGCCCGGTGATGGCGTCGACCGCAGTCTCGACCGGCGCGATCACGGCGTTGGCGATGTCCGCCAGCCCGTCCACCAGGTCCCCGGCGACCTCCTGCGCGAGGAAGGAGCCGTAGACCCACTTGTCGACGATCCAGTCCGTGCCCTCGCCGCCGAACATGAAGTTCAGATGGCCCGAGGAGGCGAGGAACAGGTCCGATCCGGTCCCGCCGAACTGGAAGTTGAAGTCGCCGCCCGAGAGGAACACGTCGTCCCCTTCCTGGCCCAGCTGCACCGCGAAGGCGCCCTCGGCGATGGCGAGGTCCCCGTCCGCGCCGCCCATCTGCACGTTGATCGCGGCGGAGAGGTCCTCCCAGGCGGCGATCACGTTCTCGCCGATCTCGCCGACGCGGTCATAGGCGTTGGCGACCTCGACGGCGGCCTGCGCGGTGTCGGCGTCGCCGCCGAGGAAGGTGAAGAGCTGCGCGACCTGCCCGACCTGGTCGGAAATCGTCACCCGCTCGGACGCCACCTCGGGTTCGCCCTCGGCGCCCTCCTCCGCCTCCTTCGGCTTCACCCCGGCCCAGCCGAGCATCAGGTCCGTGCCCTCATCGCCCATCTGGAGGTTGACCCCGGCCTTGGCGCCGCGGGCGACGCCGAGCAGCACGTCGTCGCCATGGCCGCCATGCTGGACGTTCACCTCACCGATCCCGGCCAGGAAGTCGTCGCCGTCGCCGCCGAACTGCGCGTTGCCGCGCCCGCCGCCGACCAGCACGTCGTCCCCGCCGCCCGCGACCTGGACGTTGCCGCCCTGGATCCCGGCGCCCAGCAGCACGTCCTGCCCCGCGCCGCCGATCTGCAGGTTGCCCTGCCCGCCGGCGAGCATGACGTTGCTCCCCGTCTCTTCATCTCCGAACAGCCCGTCTGCGAGGTCGAGCACCGCCTCGATCCCCTCGGGGAGCGCGCCTTCCGGCACGGCGGAGAAGAAGTTGTCGGCGAACTGCACGTTGCCGCGCCCGGCGCCGATCACCCAGTCATCGCCCGAGCCGCCGACCTGCAGGTTGGCCATCCCCGCGGCCAGCAGCGTGTCACCGCCGGTCCCGCCATGCTGGACGTTGAGCCCGCCGGTCCCGATCAGCCAGTCCGCCCCGGCGCCGCCGATCTGCACGTTGGACGACCCGACGCCGAACATCACGTCCGCGCCCTCGTCGCCCGTCTGGATGTTCCACTGGCCCGCGCCAACCATCACGTCGTCGCCCGCGCCGCCCGACTGCACGTTGTACTGGCCGAGCGCGCCGATCAGGTCGTTCCCCGCGCCGCCCCACTGAAGGTTCGTGCCGCCCACGGCGATGATCGTGTCCTCGCCCGCGCCGCCCCACTGCGAGTTGCCGCCGCCGATGGCGATCAGCGTGTCGTCGCCATCCTCGCCCGACTGGGAATTGCCGAGGCCGCCCGCAATCATCCGGTCGTTCCCGGTCCCGCCGAACATCACGTTGGCGCCGCCCGCGGCCTCCATCACGTCGTCGCCGGCGCCGCCGAACGCGGTGTTCACGCCGCCCACGCCGATGATGCGGTCGTTCCCCGCGTCGCCGTTCAGCACGTTGACGCCGCCGATCCCCTTGATCGTGTCGTTCCCGGCGTCGCCGTTGACGGTGTTCACGCCGCCGATCGCCTCGATCAGGTCGTTCCCGTCGCCGCCCTTCAGGATGTTGACCGCGCCGGTCCCCTTGATGTGGTCGTCGCCGGTCCCGCCCTCGGCCTGGTTCCAGGCGCCCGCGGCGGTCAGCGTGTCGTTCCCCGACCCGCCATAGAGGAAGTTGGTCGCACCCGCGGCGTAGATCGTGTCATGCCCGGCGCCGCCATCGGCCTTGTTCCAGATGCCGACCGCGTGGAACCGGTCGTTCCCGTCCTCGCCATACATGTGGTTGGTGGCGCCGCGGGCATAGAGGTAGTCGTCCCCGGTCCCGCCATACATCCGGCTGTAGGTCCCGTAGCCGTAGAGGCTGTCATTGCCGCTGTCGCCGTCCATGTGGTTCCAGGCGCCCCAGCCCTGCAGCTTGTCCGCGCCGGTCCCGCCATACATGTGGTTGGTCGCGCCCTTGCCGACGAGGTGGTCGTTCCCGCTCTCGCCATACAGCCGGTTGGTGACCCCGGCGCCGTAGACGTAGTCGTTGCCCGAGCCGCCATAGAGCTTGTTGTACCCGCCATAGCCATAGAGCTTGTCGTGCCCCGAGCCGCCATAGAGGTAGTTGGTGGCGCCGTAGCCTTTCAGGGTGTCGTTGCCGCCATAACCCTTGATGTTGTTATAGGGCAGGTAGCCCGTGATGTAGTTGCCGCTGTTGTTGCCGTACTTGTAAGGGCTCAGCGCCTTGACCGTGCTTCCCATGACTCCGCTCCTTCAATCTCTTCACTGACCAATCGATCCGGCGAAACCCGCCGTTGATGGTGTGAAGATGCCGACGAAGCGCGCGGCGCTGTATGGGGCGATCACCCCATTTTGCCCAAGACCCTGGTCTGGAAAGGTGATTTCAGGCGCTCAGGCGCCGGCAAGCGGCCGGAACACCTGGATCCGGCGCACCGACCCGTCCGGGGCGCGCCGGGCGCCGCGGCCGACGGCGCCGCGCGGGATCACGTCGCGCGACGCGCGCACGATGGAGGCGAGATGACCGAA
This sequence comes from Rhodovulum sp. DZ06, assembly GCF_050586345.1. Classification (NCBI taxonomy): domain Bacteria; kingdom Pseudomonadati; phylum Pseudomonadota; class Alphaproteobacteria; order Rhodobacterales; family Paracoccaceae; genus Rhodovulum; species Rhodovulum sp. DZ06. Next base: position 9,646 of record NZ_JBOCEF010000004.1, on the reverse strand, counting down.
CGGGGCGACGAAATCGGGAAACCACAGGCGGTCCCCGCCCTGCCACTCCTCGGGGGCCACGGCGCGCTCGCCCTCCAGGTGCGCCGCCTCGGCTCCTTCCGTGAACCAGGCCCAGGTCACGAGGCCGACGGGCCGCGGCCCCACGGCGTAGAGCCGCGCCTGCCCCAGCGTCGCGGGGACCACGAACAGCGCCTCGGCATCCGCCAGCCGCAGCGGGCGGTGCAGGTCGGACTGCATCAGCAGATACATGGCGGCGCCGAGCCATGTGAGCCGCTCCGCCTCGGTCCGCGGCGACGGCACGGCGACGGGGCCGCCGCCCCGCGCTTGCCCCGCGGGCGCGGGGGCCGCTTGCCCAGCGGGGGGTGGCGCCCCCATGCTCATCCCTCGTGCGTTCCGTCGGCCTGGAGCAGGCCGAGCCGGACGCCCGTCATCACCAGCTCGGCCGTCGAATGGGCCCCGAGCTTGCGCATGAGGTTGGTGCGATGCTTGTCCACCGTCTTGGGGCTGATCCCCAGCGTCTCGGCCGCCTGCGCATTGGTGGCGCCGCGGGCCACGGCCTGCAGCATCTGCAATTCGCGCGCCGTCAGCCCCTCGGCCGCCGCCGCCTGTTCCAGCAGCCCCTGCGCGGCGGCGGAGAACACCTGCCCGCCCTGCATGATCCGCGGCAGGGCGCGGATCAGCTCCTCCGGGTCGCCGGTCTTCAGGAACAGCCCGCTGACGCCTTCCTCGGCCAGCGCCGCCGCGGCGGCGGGGGTGAGCGCGCCCGAGAACAGCACGAAGCGGGTGCCGGGCGACCAGCGCCGGGCCTCGAGATACGCCTCCATCCCGTTGGCATGGGGCATGGCGAGGTCGAGGATCGCGAGGTCGGGTTTCTCGCGGCTCACCGCCGCGATGGCGGCGAGCCCGTCGGCGGCGGTCGCCACCACCTCGACCCGCCCCGAGGCTTCGAGCATCGCCCGCACGCCCGAGAGCATCAGCTGGTGGTCATCCGCGATCACCGTGCGCCAGGGGGCGAGTGACATGGGCGGGGTCCTTCATCGGCTCCGGCGCGGAGCGGGGGCGGGGGCGGTCCCGCGCCGCGCGGCGGCGGCGCTGGTCCTTGTCTGGGCGCTGCTGGCCGCGGGGATCGCGGGCGCGCAGCAGGGCGGGGCGGGCGCGGGCGCAGCCGCGCAGACCGCGCCGCTGGTCCTGGCGGGAGAGGCGTCGCCCGCCAGCCTCTCCGGCGCGCTGTCGCATTTGCTGGACCCCACCCGGTCCATGACCTTGCCCGAGGCGCAGGCCGCCGCGCAAGCCGGCGCCTTCGCCCCGACCCCGGGCGGGCGGCCGAATTTCGGCCCGATCAAGGACCTGATCTGGCTGCGCCTGCCGCTGCAGAGCGCCGAGGACGCGCGCCGGACCTGGGTGCTCGACACCAACATCAACTTCTTCCAGGGCCTGACCATCGCCATCGAGCATGAAGACGGGGCGGTGGAGGCGCTGGTGGCGCAGGACGAGGACAGCGGGTTCGAGACCCGCCCCCTCGCCGTCGACCGGGTCGCCGCGCGCTTCACGCTCGAGCCGCGGGAGGAGGCGGTCCTGTGGATCAGCTACTGGTCCGGCGGCGCCACGGGGATGCCGATGCAGCTGCTGCGGCAGAACGATTTCCTGCGCACGCTGGCGGCGCAATCGGCGCGCAGCTACGCCTATTACGGGATGATGGGGATGCTGGCGGCGGTGGGCCTGCTGGCGGCGGGGCTGACCCGGCAGGGGGTGTTCATCTATTTCTCGGCCTATGCGGGGTCGCTGGCGCTTTATATCGCGCATATGGACGGGGCGACCTTCCACCACCTCTGGCCTGATGCGCCGCGGTTCAACGGCTACGCCTCGCTGCCGCTGGGCTGCCTCGCGACGGCGGCGAGCGCGCTTTACGTGCGCGCCTTCCTGCGCGCGATGGGCTGGCGGCTGTGGATCGACCTCGCGCTGCTGGGGCTGGTGGCGGCGTCGGCGGCGCAGGTGCTGCTGTCGGCGGTGATGGACACGCAGACGCTGAAGATGACCAGCACGGCGATCGCGTCCTTCGCGCCGCTCCTGTACCTCCTGGCCGGGCTGTCGGCGGGGCGCGGGCGCTGGCGCGAGGTGCGGTTCTTCCTGCTCGGCTGGGCGGCGGTGACCGCCTCGGGGACGGCGATGGCGGCCTCGTTGCCGCTGGGGCTGTCGCTGCCGCGGGACCTGGTGTTCGACCTGATCCGGGCGGTGACGGTGTTCGAGGCGCTGATGCTCGCCACCGCCATCGTGGATCGCTACCAGCAGCTGCGGCGGGCGCATACGCGGACCCTGCGGCTGCGCAACGCGGCGATGGCGGATGCACTGGAGCTTCAGGGGCGGCTGACGCGGATCGAGGCGCAGCACCGGGACGCGATGGAGGCCGCGCGCCGGGCCGGGCGGCGGGCGGCCGAGACGGCGCATGACCTGCGCCAGCCGATCCACGCGCTGCGCATGACGCTCCAGGCCGAGGCGATGGGCGGCGCGGCCGCCCCCGACCCCGCGCGGCGCGAGATGATCGAGCGCAGCTTCGCCTACCTGGAGGGGATCCTGGCGGCCGAGCTGGAGAACGCGCCGGCGGCGGGCGCGAGGGTTGGGTCGGCGGGTGCGGCGGCGGGTGCGGCTGCGGGCGCCGCGGCAGGGGCGGCGGGGGCGGAGGGGGAGGCCGCCGACGCCCCCCTGTCCCCGCCCGAGCGTTGCCCCCCCGCGTCCCGCCCCCTGGGCGCCGATGCGAACCGGGTTCTGGCGCCGCTGGCGGACATGTTCGGCGCCGACGCCGCCGCGCGGGGGGTGGAGCTTCGGGTGATCCCCTGCTCGGCCCCGCTGTCGGCCGATCCGCTGAAGACCATGCGGGTGCTGAGCAACCTCGTCTCCAACGCGCTGAAATACGGCGGGTCGGGCGGCAAGGTGCTGGTCGGCGCGCGGCGGCGCGGCGGGAAGGTGGATTTCGAGGTGCATGACCTCGGCCCCGGCCTGGGCGCGGCGGAGTGGGAGCAGGCGCTGACCCCCGGCGCCCGGGTCGCGCGCACCGCGGGCGGGGCCGAGGGGCACGGGCTGGGTCTAGGCATCAGCGCCGAGATCGCCGCGGCGCAGGGCCTGCGGCTGGAGCGGATCGCGCGGCGGACCGGCGCCGGGCTGCGGCTGGCGGGGGCGTAAGGCGCGCGCCCCGGGCCGGGCGCCAGGCGGCCGCGGCTCCGCGGGGCAGGCGCGGCCTCGGGGAGGGACGGGCCCTCCCGCTCGGCCGCGCCTCGCGCGCCCCGCGCCGTCGCGCCCGGTGGCGAAGCGTCGGATCGGCGCGCGTGGGCGGCGCCCAGCCGCCCGGCGGCCGCGAACGGGGGGCATGGCCCCCCTGAGCGGGCGCCTCCTCCCCCCGGAGGTCTCCCGGGCGCGCTTCAGTCCACCCGGGCGAAGCTGTCGGCGCGGGCGCGGGCCCAGCGGTCGCCATAGCCGGGATCGTCGCAATCCCCGCGCACCAGGCAGCCGATCGGCAGCTGCGGATAGGCCACGTCGCCGGTGACCACCGCGCCGTCCTTCTGGCGCACGTTGAAATGCATCGGCCCCAGCTCCTGCGGGTCCTCCAGCCCCGCGGCGCCGACCATGTCGCGCACCGCCTTCAGCGTGTTCTCGTGGAACCGCGCCACCCGCTCGGCCTTGTCGCCCACCACCAGCGCGCGCTGGCGCAGCTTGTCCTGCGTCGCCACCCCGGTGGGGCAGGCATTGGTGTGGCAGGCCTGGGCCTGGATGCAGCCGATGGCGAACATGAACCCGCGGGCCGAGTTGCACCAGTCCGCCCCCAGCGCGCAGGTCCGCGCGATGTCGAAGGCCGTCACCAGCTTGCCCGCGGCCCCGATCCGCACCCGGTCGCGCAGCCCCGCGCCGCGCAGGGTGTTGTGGACCCAGGTCAGCCCCTCGACCATCGGCGTGCCGATATGGTTGGAGAATTCCAGCGGCGCCGCGCCGGTGCCGCCCTCGGCCCCGTCGACGACGATGAAGTCCGGGACGATCCCCGTCTCCAGCATCGCCTTGACCATGCACATCAGCTCGCGCCGGTGGCCGACGCAGAACTTGAAGCCCACCGGCTTGCCGCCCGAAAGCTCCCGCAGCTCGCCGAGGAATTCCATCATCCCGGTGGGGGTGGAGAAGGCCGAATGCCCGCCGGGGCTGATGCAGTCGACGCCCATCGGCACGCCGCGGGCCTCGGCGATCTCGGGGGTGATCTTGGCCGCGGGCAGCATCCCGCCATGGCCCGGCTTGGCCCCCTGGCTGAGCTTCAGCTCGATCATCTTCACCTGCGGCAGGGCGGCGGTTTCGCGGAATTTCTCCCGGTCGAACCGCCCCTCGGCGTCGCGGCAGCCGAAATAGCCGGTGCCGACCTGGTACACGAGGTCGCCGCCATTGGCCTTGTGGTAGCAGCTGATCCCGCCCTCGCCGGTGTCATGGGCGAAGCCGCCCATCTTCGCGCCCTTGTTCAGCGCCGCGATGGCGTTGGCCGAGAGGGCGCCGAAGCTCATGGCCGAGATGTTGTAGATCGAGGCGTCATAGGGCTGCTTGCAGTCCGGCCCGCCGATCTTCACCCGGAAATCCCAGGTCTCGGGGTGGCAGCCGACGACGGAATGGGTGAGCCAGGAATAGCCCGAATCATAGACCCGTTGCTGGGTGCCGAAGGGGCGCTTGTCCTCGACCCCCTTGGCGCGCTGGTAGACGATGGAGCGGGCCTCGCGGCTGAACGGCTCCTCGTCCTGGTCGCTTTCGATCAGGTACTGGCGGATCTCGGGGCGGATGCCTTCGAACAGCCAGCGCATGTGGCCGATGACGGGATAGTTGCGCAGCAGCGCGTGCCGCTCCTGCACCAGGTCCTTGATCCCGAGCAGCCCGAGCGCGATCAGCGCCGCCGCGGGCGCCAGCATCCAGGTCCAGAAGATCGACAGGATCAGCGCGACCAGCGCCCCCGCCCAGACCGCGCCGAACACGGTGTATCTCTCAAGGCTCATACTCGTCCCCTCCGTCCTTTCTGGCCGGGTCGCGGCCGCCGGATCGCGCGCCGCGGGCCGATCATGAAGCCCGTCGGCGCCTCATGCTAGGGGGGCATGGTGAACCAATCGCGACCGGACGGCGCGGGGGGCGCGCGGCGGTTTGCAAGGGGAGACATATTGTAAATTGACATAACAATTATCCCCCATATCATGCCGCGCAGGAAACCGGTCCCCCATGCAGGGGCCGCAGCATGCGTGGGGCGCGCCCCCGCGGCAAGAGATCCCCGGGAGGACTTCGCATGACCGCCACCACCGGCGCGCCGATGCTCGACATCGAAATCCAGGACCGGATCGCGGTCCTGACCATGAACCGCCCCGGCAAGCGCAACGCCATGTGCGACCAGCTGCTGCACGAGATCGACGCCTTCTTCTCGGCCCCGCCCGAGGGGGTGAAGGCCGCGGTGCTGACCGGGGTCGAGGGGCATTACTGCTCGGGCCTGGACCTCGCGCAGCACGTCTCGCGCGATGCCGAGGGCACGATGCGCCATTCGCGCGCCTGGCACGTGATCATGGACAAGATCCAGTTCGGCGGCCTGCCGGTGGTCTCGGCGATGAACGGCGCGGTGATCGGCGGGGGGCTGGAGCTGGCGACCTCGACCCATGTGCGCATCGCCGAGCCGGACGTGATCTTCCAGCTCCCCGAGGGGCGCCGGGGCATCTTCGTCGGCGGCGGCGCGACCGCCCGCGTGGGCCGCATCCTCGGCCCCGACCGGATGACGGAAATGATGCTGACGGGCCGCAAATACGGCGCGGACGAGGGGCTGGCGCTGGGCCTGTGCCATTACAGCGTCGGCATGGGCGAGGCGCTGCCGCTGGCGATGGAGCTGGCGAACAAGATCGCCGACAACTCCAGCCTGTGCAATTACACGATGATCCACGGCATCAGCCGCATCAATGACATGTCCCGCGTCGACGGGCTGTTCACCGAGAGCCTGTGCGCCGCGCTGACCCAGACCGGCCCGGACGCCGAGGAGGGCCTGAAGGCGTTCCTCGAGAAACGCCAGCCGAAGTTCAACTGATCCCGCGCGCGGGTGGCTCCCCCCCCACCCCGCCGCGTCCCCCCGACGAGAGGAGCACGCCATGGCACGCCGCCGCACCCAGGCCGACGCCGCCGCCGACGCGCCGGGCGACGCCGCCCTGCGCGGCTTCACCGGCTATGCCCTCAAGCGGGCCTACATGGCGATCCAGTCGGATTTCACCGCCACCCTCGCGCCGTTCGAGCTGCGCATCGCCACCTTCTCGGCGCTGATGCTGATCATCGACCGGCCGGACATGACCCAGAGCCAGCTGGCCGCGGCCCTGTCCATCGAACGGTCGGGCGTGGTGCTGATGATCGACGAACTGGAAGGCCGCGACCTGATCACCCGCAACAAGGTGCCGACCGACCGGCGCACCTATGCGCTGCGCGCGACCCTCGCCGGGCTGCGGCTGGGCGAACAGGCGATGGCCGCCTGCCGCGCGCACGAGGCGCGGATGCTGGCCGGGCTGGACGAGGAGGAGCGCGCCCGGCTTCACGCCATGCTGGCGAAGATCGAGGCCGCGGCGGGCTGATCCCGGCCCCGCGCCGCAAGACGGACCCGGGATCCGGGACCCGAGACAACCGAGGGCCGCGCCAAGGCGGCCCCGCCCCCATACCGGCCGACCTTTGGGAGGAGACGCCGCCATGACGACCCGCGTCGTAAAGCACCGCACCGAGGGGCTCATCCCCCAGTCCGTGACCCGCGAGGACCGCGCCGACGGCAGCATCCTGCTGCGCTCGGACGTGCCCCTGGGCCCGGTCTTCGAGACCACGCTGCACATGCTGCGCCACTGGGCGGCCGAGGCCCCGGAGCGCGTCTTCATCGCCGAGCGCGACGGGGAGGGCTGGCGCGAGGTGAGCTACGCCGCGGCGCTGGAGGAGGTGCAGGCGCTGGCCGCCGGCCTCGCCGCCCATGGCATCGGCCCGGACAAGCCGGTCTGCGCGCTGTCGGGCAACGGGGTCGACCACGCGCTGGTCTCGCTCGCCTGCCAGTATATCGGCGCGCCCTTCTCGCCGGTGGCCGAGCAGTACTCGCTGATCCCCGGCGCCCATCACCGCCTCCAGCACGTGCTGGAGATGATGCAGCCCGGCGCGGTGTTCGTGTATGACGCCGATCCCTATGCCGACGCGCTGGCCCTGCCGCAGCTGGACGGGGTGGAGAAGATCGCCGCGAAGCCCGGGGCGACCGGCGCGACCGCGCTCTCGGACCTGAAGGCGAATGGCGACGCGGGCAAGGCGTCGACCCTGCATGCGGCCGTCGGCCCGGGCACCCTTGCAAAAGTGCTGTTCACCTCCGGCTCCTCCGGCGCGCCCAAGGGCGTGCGCACGACGCAGAAGATGATGTGCGTGAACCAGGCCCAGATCGCCTCGGTGTTCCCGTTCCTGCGCGAACGCCCGCCGCGGATCCTCGACTGGCTGCCCTGGAACCACGTCTTCGGCGGCTCGCACAACTTCAACATGATGCTCGCCAATGGCGGGTCGATCTATGTCGACGACGGCAAGCCGACCCCCGACGGGTTCAAGCGCAGCCTCGAGAACCTTGCGATGAAGCCCGGCACGATCAGCTTCAACGTCCCCGTCGCCTTCGCCAAGCAGGTCGAGGCGATGAAGACGGACGAGGGGCTGCGCCGGAAGTATTTCGAGAACCTCGACCTGATGCTCTATGCCGGCGCCTCGCTGCCGCAGGACGTGTGGCACGCGCTCGAGGACATGGCGATGGAGGTGCGCGGGGACGCGCCCCTGATGGTGTCGTCCTGGGGGATGACCGAGACCGCCCCGGCGACGCTGATCGTGCATGAGCCGATCTCCTCCTCCGGCATCATCGGCGTGCCGATGCCGGGCGTGACGATCAAGCTGCTGCCCGATGACGAGCTGCGCTCGGAGCTGCGCTGCGCCGGGCCGAACATCATGGAAGGGTATTTCCGCGACGCGCTGAAGACCAAGGAGACCTTCGACGAGGAAGGCTTCATGATCACCGGCGACGCGGTGCGCTTCGTGGATGATGGCGACATGGACCGGGGCCTGCGCTTCGACGGCCGGATCTCCGAGGATTTCAAGCTGCTGACCGGCACCTGGGTCCATGCGAGCAAGCTGCGCGGCGCGGCGCATGACGCGCTGGCGCCCGTCGCCCATGACCTGGTGATCTGCGGCCAGGACCGGAACGAGATCGGCGCGCTGGTGTTCCCGGCCGACCCGCTCGACGGCGCCTCGGACGGGAACGGCGCGATGGTGGGCGAGAAGCTGGCCGCGACCCTGTCGGCCAAGCTGGCCGAACTGGCGAAATCCGCCACCGGGTCCTCGACCAGGGTGGCCCGCCTGCTGGTGGTGGACGCGCCGCCCTCGCTGACCGAGGGCGAGATCACCGCCAAGGGCAACCTGAACCCGCGCAAGGTGCAGACCGTGCGCAAGGCGATGGTCGAGCGGCTTTACGACGATGCCGACCCGGCGGTGATCCGGGTCTGACGCCTGTACCGGGCGCGCCGCGTCGCGCCCGCAACCCGCGCCCGCAGAGGCGCCCAAGGGGGAAACACGAGATGGTCGATTTTTCCAAGGTCCGCGCGATCGACTTCCACACCCATGCCGAGGAGCCCTGCGGCTGCCATGCCGATGACGGCTATGACGACCTGCAGTCGACCATGGCGAAATACTTCGGCGCCCCGTGGCAGCACCCGCCGACGATCCACGAGACGGCGGCCCATTACCGCGAGCAGAACATCGCCGCGGTGATCTTCCCGGTGGATGCGGAGCGGGAGACCGGCTATCGGCGCTACAACAACTACGAGGTCGCCGAGACCTGCGCCGAGCATTCGGACATCCTGATCCCCTTCGCCTCGATCGACCCGCACAAGGGCAAGCTGGGCGCGCGCGAGGCGCGGGACCTGGTGCAGAACCACGGCATCCAGGGCTTCAAGCTGCACCCGACCATGCAGGGCTTCTACCCCTATGACCGCATGGCCTACACGCTGTACGAGGCCATCGCCGAGACCGGCAAGCCGGTGCTGTTCCACACCGGCCAGACCGGCGTCGGGTCGGGCATGCGCGGCGGCAACGGGATGCGGCTGAAATACTCCAACCCGATGTACATGGACGACGTGGCCGTGGACTTCCCGGACATGCCGATCATCCTGGCGCACCCCTCCTTCCCCTGGCAGGAAGAGGCGCTCTCGGTCGCCCAGCACAAGCCCAACGTCTATATCGACCTGTCGGGCTGGTCGCCGAAATACTTCCCCGAGATCCTCGTGCGCTATGCCAACACGATGCTGAAGAAGAAGATGCTGTTCGGCTCGGACTGGCCGATGATCTCGCCCGAGAAATGGCTCGGCGCGTTCGAGAAGGCGGCGTTCCGCGACGAGGTGCGCCCGCTGATTCTCAAGGAGAACGCGATGCGCCTGCTCGGCGTCAGCTGAGCGGGCGGGGCGGGTCCGCGCGGGCCGTCCCCCGCCCCCGCCCCCGCGCCGGGTCCGCCCGGCCCGGCCCGCGCCGCCGGGATCCGCCAGGGTCCCGGTGGACGAGGGGCTCGACATGCTCGCCGAAAGCGTCGACCGCCAGCTGAAGGAAGCGGGCCTGGGCTGAT